>JBEAPX010000055.1:0-22655 GCA_041164205.1 Pseudomonadota bacterium | reverse complement strand
TCCGTGACCCCTTTGGTCACCAAGTCATCGACCAAAACCCCAAGATAGGCCTCATCTCGTCCAGGGCACCAAGCTGCTTCGCCCTTCACCTTCAACGCCGCATTCAAGCCAGCAAACAAGCCTTGAGCAGCAGCTTCCTCGTACCCTGTCGTCCCATTGATTTGGCCAGCCATAAATAAGCCATCAATGGCTTTGCTCTCAAAAGAAGACTTCAGTGCAGTGGGATCAAAATAATCGTATTCAATGGCATAACCAGGCCGCAGAATCACCGCATTTTCAAGCCCTTGAATTGATCTCACCAAATCGTATTGAATATCGAAGGGAAGGCTGGTGGAAATCCCGTTGGGATAAATTTCATGGGTATCCAAACCTTCGGGTTCCAAGAAAATCTGGTGACTTTCCTTGTCTGAAAACCGATTGATCTTGTCTTCAACACTCGGGCAATACCGAGGCCCAATGCCATCAATTTTTCCAGTGAACATAGGACTGCGATCAAACCCCGAACGAATGATGTCGTGAGTCCGTTCATTGGTGTGTGTGATCCAGCAGGGCAGTTGCTTAGGGTGCATCAACGGTGAACCCATGAAACTGAAAACAGGAATTGGCTGATCCGGGTTCAATCCCCCTGGCACACCATCGCCGGGTTGCTCGGTGCATTTAGAAAAATCAATCGTCCTGCCATCCAACCGGGGTGGCGTCCCTGTTTTGAGACGACCCCGCGGCAAATTCAGCTCTCGCAGCCGATGTGCCAAAGAGACCGCCGGTTCATCCCCTGCCCTGCCACCAGCATGGTGCTGCAAACCAACATGAATCACACCATCTAAAAAAGTACCCGCCGTCAACACCACCGAATGGGCTTTGAATTCAATTCCAATCTTTGTCACCACACCGACCACCTTGTCGCCCTGCACCACAAGGTCATCAACCGCCTGTTGGAACAACTGAAGGTTGGCTTGGTTTTCTAATTGATGACGCACATAAGCTTTGTATCGGATGCGATCGGCTTGGGCCCGGGTTGCCCGAACAGCTGGGCCTTTTGAGCTATTCAAAATCCTGAACTGGATACCCGAGTGATCGGTAGCCAAACCCATGGCTCCGCCCAGTGCATCGACTTCTTTGACCAAATGTCCCTTGCCAATCCCTCCAATAGATGGATTGCAGCTCATTTGTCCAAGGGTTTCGATGTTGTGACTCAACAGTAACGTTTGGCAGCCCATACGCGCAGCAGCCAATGCGGCTTCTGTTCCAGCATGACCACCACCCACCACAATGACGTCAAACACAACGGGGTACTTCATTTTTTCTGCTTTGATGAATACAACCCGTTATTGTCCCATCAAGGGCGATCTGGTGTGATTGGATCCGTCGAACTGTTGTTTACTCTTGTATATCAAACTGAATAATTAAAGTTAGTTGTAGTAGTAGGGCCAGCTAATATCCGTGGAAAACTTAAAAATATAATTAAAAATCAATGACTTAACAAAAATTAAACGTGTGTAATGCCACCCGATATGAGCACAACAGATCGGGGACAACTCAGCTCAAATCCAGTTGCTTGTGGATAAGCATCTACTTGTTCAAAAGTTATCCCCTTACTTGTGCCAGCAAAAGATGTCAAAAATTCGATTTCCGAAAAAAAGCGGCCTAGAGGCCGCCGTGTTGTGGAAGCATGGTGACCTCTTGGTTAGTGGGTCGAATCACCCTTGTGGTGATTTTTATCTTTGCCCTTTGACCAAAAGAACTTGTCATCAAAGACTTTCTTTTGCGTTTCGTTCAAACCTGCATAAAACGACTTGATGGCCTGGTTGCGTTGTTTCATGTCGTTGAGTCGCGTTTCAAACATGGTTTGCATCCAGTCCAGGCGCTCAGGCGTTTGCATGGCCTTCAGTGCTTTTTTGTGTTGCTCTCTGTCTTTCTTTTGACTCATGTGCTTAGGTTGTAAAGCCCGTTTGAGTTCTTCCCAAGCCACTTGCTGTTTGGCGTCTAGTTTCAATTCGTTGGCGATCGCATTGAATTTTTTCTCCATACCTTTGTGACCATGTTCTTTTGCGTCTGCACGATCGCCGTGGGCATTTTCAGTATGGTGGTGCGTTTCAGATCCCTGGCCCATGGCGCCATCAGATCGATGGGAGTCAGCCATGGCATTGTGTGACAGCATGGCGAGCACACCGGTCAGACCAGCAGCAATCAACGCAGATTTAAGTTTTTGTGACATGTTGTTTCCTTGGCAATGAATAGAACAACAACGTGTTGTCCATGCCTTGCAGTATCTGGACATCTTGCAAAGCCGATGTCATGGGTATGTAATGATTTGGTAAAGACAGGGTCTCAACGAGCACATGGATAGTCCATCCAAACCTGTCGAACCTGCTCTATCCACTCCTGAAACACGGATAAAAAGCGCGCCACATCACTCTGTGTGGTGGTCGGCGCACACAGCATCATGTTGTGGAATGGCGTCAACACAAAACCGCGGTTGATCATGAACAAATGCAAAAACTGTTCAAGTTCAACGCATTCTCCTTGGCGGATTTCCTGCGCATTGCGAGCGGGTTGAGGGAAAAACTGAAGCTCAAGACGGGCACCCAACTGGGTGACAGTCCAAGGCATGTTGGCTTGAAGAATCAGGCTTCGCAAACCTTGGCTCAATGTGTCGCACACGCGAACCATGTGGTGGTAACAATCGGCTTGGTGCAAATGCCGCAACGCAGACCGCAATGCTTTGATGGTCAATAACCCGCCGGTGAGCGTGGTACCAATGCCGCTATGGCCCTCAGGTGCAGCGCGTTTAGCCAGCATCATTTTTTCGGCAAGAGGTGCTTGTACGCCATACAACGCACAAGGCCAGCCACCTGCGACTGCCTTGCCAACGACCAATGCGTCAGGCTTCAATCCGACCGTCTGGCAATACCCACCAAGACCCGTCGAAATGGTGTGGGTTTCGTCGATACATAAAAGGGTGCCGTATCTTTGACACAGGGCATGGGCCTGCTCCCAAAATCCGATATCTGGTAGCACCATTCCACAATTGGTCAGCGCGGGCTCAGCCAGCACACACGCGACTTGGCAGTCTTTCAATGATTGCTCAAGCGCCTCCAAGTCGTTGAATGGAATCACACGTGTTCTTTCGTGGTGATTGTGTACTTGGCCCAAAACCGAAGGCCGTGCCACGGTGTCCCCTGCGGCCGATCGATCGACCAATGTGTCGTCCACCGCGCCGTGATAACACCCATCAAAAACCAAAATATCCGCGCGCTGAGTGGCAGCTCGTGCCCAACGGATCAGAAAGCGATTCGCATCGCTCGCGGACAGTGCCAATTGCCAATGACTCATGCCAAACAACGCACTGAGTTCTTGACCAAGCTCGGGGAGATCCGCACTGGGCAACATTGCCGTGATGCCGTGCGCCATAAATGCTTGAACATCGGCCACCCATTCTTTGGGGCTGTGCCCAAACATGGCGCCCGTGTCCCCCAAGCAAAAATCGACGTAGTGATGCCCATCCACATCGATCAACTTAGACCCCACCGCCTCACGAATGTGAAGTGAAAAAGGCATAGGCCAGTCTTGCATCCAGTGCATGGGCAAACCGAACAAAAAATGCCCTTGGCTTGTCATACTCAGTGCCCGGCTTGTTGGGTGGGTGCGCTGAAAACGATTTATCTCAGAAGCAAGAGCAGATTCAAAAGGCGTGAGAGACATGGGTTTTTAAGGCAAGATAGTGAACAAACCCACTTTACATGGTCACATGAATCACGTCATGTGGCACGCTACCAATCACCTTGGATCTGCAACATTTCAGAGCAAACCACGATGGATGACATCACATTCCCATATGCCCAGAATCAGTTGACCTTCATGGGTTGCGCCCCCTTGGACAACCAGCCATTTGCCGTCGTGGGCGTTCCATTTGACGGTGCCGTCACCCATCGAACGGGGGCCCGCATGGCGCCCAACGCCATTCGGCAATCGAGCTGGATGTTGTGTGATGCAGAGCATCCGTTTTTTGGAGTCTCCCCACTGGCCCATTGTGGTGACGCAGGCAACATGGCTTTGCCCAATGCGAGTGGTCTGGAAGCCGCAAGGCGAGAAATTGAAAGGCAGGCCCTGTCATTGATGCAGCGGCACCACGTGATGGCGTTGGGCGGAGACCATTCTGTGACATTGGCGCTGTTGCGCGCGGCGCACGCCATCCACGGCCGTTTGGCATTGGTCCATTTTGACGCCCACTGTGACACCTGGAGTGATCATTTCGGCGAGCCCTCAGGGCACGGCACTTGGGTGGCAGAAGCCATCGCTGAAGGTCTGGTGGATCCCACTCAATGTGTCCAAATTGGCATTCGCTCGAGCGGCATCAAAGAGGCCAGAGAGTTTGTTAAAAACCAAGGTGGTGAGATTTATACCGCCCGTCAACTCCGCGGCAAAGATGGAGACGCATTGCAAACGGTGGTGGATGACATCATCGACCGTTTGGGTGATGCGCCGGTATACCTCACGGTGGATATCGATTGTTTGGATCCGGCCTTTGCGCCAGGCACCGGGACACCTGAACCAGGGGGCTTGACCAGCAGCCAAGTGCTCACACTCATTGAAGAAATGGCGCCCTTGCATTGGATTGGGATGGATTGCGTTGAAGTGTCCCCGCCCTACGACCACGCAGAGCTCACCAGCCAAATCGCTGCACACGTGGTCTGGACTTATGCGGCAGGGCTGGTCGCACAGCGCAGCCAGGGGCTCTCATGAGCTTGCTCACATCAGATACCCAGCTGAATCGCCACAACTATTACGAAGCCAGCGCATCGAGGCCTGCGGCAAGCGCGCCGCTGTCGACCGATTTGCGCGCCGATGTGCTCATCGTGGGCGCCGGCTTCACTGGGCTCACGGCCGCAATCGATTTGGCCAAGCGCGGCCACCAAGTGGTGGTGCTGGAGGCAGATCGCATTGGCAGCGGCGCATCTGGTCGCAACGGCGGACAAGCCTTGGTAGGCTTTGCCAGCGGACAGGCGGAGCTCGAGAGGCAGCTAGGTTTGAGCGACGCCAAGAGAGCTTGGGACCTTTCGATCGAGGCGATTCACCTGTTGAAAGAACGCCTCACAGAGCACGGCATCGAGGCGGATTGGCGAGAGGGTGCGCTAACGGTAGCCACCACTGCTCGCAAAGCACACGCGTTGCGACAGGAAGCAGACACCTGGCACAGCCGGTATGGCTTTGAAACCCAATGGCTCCATGCCCAAGCTCTGTCACAGCACATTGAATCGCCTCGTTACCACGCCGGTGTGTACGAGGCCACCTCGGGCCACCTGCACCCATTGAAATATGCGCTGGGCTTGGCTCAGGCGGCGCGCGAGTTGGGTGTTCAGATTTTTGAGCACAGCGCAGCCCTGTCGATGGATGTGGGACCACCCGCCGTGGTGACAACCGCCCACGGCTCAGTAAGCGCTGACTTCGTGGTGTTGGCGGCCAACAGCACCTTAGGAGCGTGGTCGCCAAAGCTGGCGCCCGCCGTGCATTCCAGGGTCATGCCAGTCGGCACCTACATTGCCGCCACCCCCCCTTTGTCGGCGGCGCAGGCAGAGCATTTGTTGCCGAGCAACGCGGCGGTGTGCGATACCCAGTTTGTGCTGGATTACTTTCGCTTGAGTGCAGACCGCCGCCTTTTGTTTGGGGGCAGAGTCAGTTACACCACCATGACGCCGCCAGGCCTGAGCGGCTTGATGCAGCGCCGCATCGCACAGGTCTTCCCTCAGCTAGGCCAAATGCCGGTGGAATACCTGTGGGGAGGCTTTGTCGACATCAGCATGAACCGCGCTCCGGATTGGGGCCGGCTTGCTCCCCATGTGTATTACGCCCAGGGCTTCAGCGGACACGGCGTGGCCCTGACTGGCTTGGCGGGTCGTTTGATTGCCAATGCCATCCACGGTCAGGCAGCGGATTTTGACCTGTTCGCGCGCTTGCACAACCGCCCGTTTCCCGGAGGGCCGGTGTGGCGAACCCCTCTGCTAGCGCTTGGGATGGCCTATCACCGGATGAAAGATTGGTTGTGATCGCGCAGAGTGGTGTGTTGTGGCCCTGTGCATAGCAATGTCTCAACTTGTAAAACGCACCCGACATCCCCCACAATGCCCTCAAGGGGTGTACCTTGAATAACAACGATTTCACCAAAGTTTGGTTGCCAGTCGACCACCGACTGCTGGGCGACGGATCACAAGCCTCGCCATTTTTCATCCTCGGCGAAAAATACGCAGCAGCCATTCACAACGCAGCGGGCGCCACGCCGGTCCTCTTGCCGATGGCCAGCCCGGAAGATGTCGAGCGCTATTTGCCATGGATGGATGGCGTCATGCTGACAGGCTCGCCAGCCAATGTGCATTCGCGCCATTACGGCCGGGAGATCGCAGACCCAAGTTTGCCGCTCGACGAGCGGCGAGACAGCCTCACGCTGGCGCTGGTGCGCGCGTGTGTGACACACGGCGTTCCGTTGTTGGGTGTCTGTCGTGGCATCCAAGAGATCAATGTGGCGATGGGCGGAAGCCTGTTCCAAGGCGTGCAAAACCAGCCGGGGTACATGGACCACCGGGAGGATAAAACCAAGTCCTTTGCCGAACAATATGCGCCCGCACACCCTGTACATCTGGTCGAAGGCACGGCGATCCGCGAGTGGGCCGGGACAGACACGGTGATGGTTAACTCCCTGCATGGGCAGGCCATTGACCAATTGGCGCCAGGGTTAAGGCCTGTGGCACACGCGCCAGATGGGTTGGTCGAAGCGGTCGAAGTGGCGGGCGCCAACACCTTTGCCTTGGCAGTGCAGTGGCACCCAGAGTGGCGCCCGCATGAGACGCCGTTTTATGCGGCGATCTTTGCGGCTTTTGGTCGGGCGTGTGAGGCCAGAAGACAGGCCAGGGCCGCCCACCTCCAGCGCAACGCGTTGCCTGAGGTCATCCCCTAGCGTCGCTTTAAACAAGTGAGCGACGGCGCCAGCCAGGTATGGCCAAGGCGAAGGGATGAACGAAATAAGGCGATCTATGAGTACGCAAATGCGCAGTTTTTCAGATTTAGAGGTGTGGTTTAACGAGCGACGCATTACCGAAGTTGAATGTTTGGTGCCCGACCTCACAGGGGTCGCTCGAGGCAAAATTTTGCCGCGCGAGAAGTTTTACGAAGACCGTGGAATGCGCTTGCCCGAGGATGTGGTGGTCATGAGTGTGACCGGCGATGTGCCTCAGCAAGGCCCTTTTTATGACGTCATCAGCCCCATGGCACATGACATCCATTTGCGCCCAGACCCGTCCACTGTGCGCGTTGTTCCTTGGGCCACCGACCCCACGGCTCAGATCATTCACGACTGTTTTGATCGAGACGGCAACCTTGTGTCGTACGCTCCACGCAGCGTATTGAAGCGGGTGTGTGCTTTGTACGAACAAGAAGGCTGGGAGCCCATCGTCGCGCCAGAGTTAGAGTTTTATTTGGTTGGTCGCAACACCGATCCGAACACCCTGTTGTCTCCGCCGGTCGGGCGCAGTGGCCGCGCCGAAACCTCGCGCCAGGCGTACAGCATCGATGCCGTCAACGAGTTCGACCCATTGTTCGAAGACATCTATGACTATTGCGACAAGATGGGCTTGAACGTCGATACGCTGATTCATGAAATCGGCGCCGGCCAAATGGAAATCAACTTTTTCCACGACCACCCATTGGGCTTGGCGGACGAAGTCTTCATGTTCAAGCGAACCGTGCGAGAGGCGGCTTTGCGCCATGGGATGTATGCCACGTTCATGGCCAAGCCCATCGCCGGCGAGCCTGGCAGCGCGATGCACATCCATCAAAACGTGTTGGATAAAAAAACGGGACGCAACATCTTCAGCGAATCCAATGGCGATTACGCGCCCGCGTTTCACCATTACATCGGGGGCCTTCAGCGCCATATGCCACACGCGATGGCCTTGGTTGCCCCTTATGTCAACAGTTACCGGCGCCTGACGCGCCACACCGCTGCGCCGATCAACTTGGAGTGGGGCCACGACAATCGCACCGTGGGGATTCGCTCGCCCATATCCAGTGGAGAAGCGCGGCGTCTAGAAAACCGCCTCATTGGCGCCGATGCCAACCCCTACATCGCGTTGGCGGTGACCTTGGCTTGTGGTTACTTGGGCATGAAGAACAAGACTCCCCACAAAGTTGAAATGAGAGGCGATGCCTATTTGGCGCCGTACTCGTTGCCGCGCAGTTTGGGTGAGGCATTGGATTGGTTGCGCCAAGACAGTGAGTTGCATGACATCTTGGGTCGCGACTTCATCACGGTCTACGCCGAAATCAAAGAGTTAGAGTTTGAAGCATTCATGCAAGTCATCTCGCCTTGGGAGCGTGAGCACCTGCTCTTGCACGTGTAACACCTTGGAAAGCACTTATGTCAGAAACCGCGTCAACCGCAGACATCACCTCATGGGATGCCGCGCACTTCATCCACCCGTTCACCGATCACCAAGCGCTGTCGCAGCGGGGCGTCAAAGTCATCACGCACGCCGAAGGCATCTATGTGCACGACTCAAATGGCAATGCGCTGCTCGACGCCATGAGTGGGTTGTGGTGTGTCAATGTCGGATATGGTCGCCGCGAGTTGGCCAACGCGGCATCCGAGCAAATGATGCGCCTGCCTTACTACAACGCATTTTTCAACACAACCAATGAGCCGGCCGTGCGATTGGCCAAACGCCTGGTGGATTTGGCTCCCCCCAGTGGCGATCAGCGTTTCACGCACGTGTTCTATTCGAGCAGTGGCAGCGAGAGCAACGACTCAAACGTGCGCATGGTTCGACGCTATTGGGACTTGCTTGGTCAACCCGAACGCAAAGTCATCATTGGGCGAGTCAATGGGTACCACGGCTCCACCATGGCCGGCGCTTCACTTGGAGGCATGAGCGGGATGCACGCCCAAGGCGATTTGCCCATCCCCAACATCACCCACATTGAACAGCCGCATTACTTTGGTATGCGCCTTCCCGGCGAGTCCGAGGCCGAGTTTGGCGTGCGTGCGGCCGGTTGGTTAGAGACAAAAATCCTGGAACTTGGTCCAGAAAAAGTCGCCGCCTTCATTGGGGAGCCTGTGCAAGGTGCGGGTGGTGTGATCGTGCCGCCTGACACCTACTGGCCAGAAATTCAACGCATTGTCGACAAGTATGGGATTTTGCTCATCAGCGACGAAGTCATTTGCGCTTTCGGGCGCCTGGGCCATTGGTTTGCATATGAACGATTTGGGATGCGCCCTGACTTGGTCACTTTTGCCAAAGGGATCACCAGCGGCTATGTCCCGTTGGGGGGTGTCTTGGTCGGTGACAAAGTCGCCCAGGTTTTGATTGAGCGTGGCGGCGAGTTCAACCACGGCTACACCTACAGTGGCCACCCCGTGGCGTGCGCAGTGGCATTGGCCAACCTGGACATCATGCAGCGCGAAGGCTTGGTGGAGCGGGTGCGCGAAGACACAGGCCCGTATTTGGCGGCACGGTACGCCGAGCTGTCGGAGCACCCCTTGGTTGGCGCCACACAAACGTGTGGCATGGTGGCGGCGTTGTGGCTGTGCCAAGACAAGCAGACTGGGCGGGCTTTTGATGCCAGCGTGGACGCCGGGATGCGCTGCCGGGCGCATTGTTTTGACAACGGGTTGATCATGCGCGCCGTGGGCGACCGAATGATCATTGCGCCCCCTTTGGTGATGACGCGGGCCGACATCGATGAGCTGGTGTTGCGAATCCGCAAAGTTTTGGATCTGACCCTTCAGGGTTTACGAGCAGACGGTTGGATGCCGGCAGCATAGCCGCTCTACAATCTGACGCGTGGTTTTCACACGTTGTTGCCATGGGTTTGGCACAATGGCTTTCATTCGGCAGAGATGCCTTTTTGCCGCACACGCGGTGTTGTCCTTGGAGTGGAACGATGATGAACAAGCGTTTTTTGACGGCTGCGGCAAGCTCGCTGTTGGTGCTGTCTCAAGCGGCGATGGCCGAAGACAAAGTCCTCAACATTTACAACTGGCCTGATTACATTCCTGAAGGCATGGTCGCCGCCTTTGAAAAAGAAACCGGCATCAAAGTCAATTACGACACCTTTGAGACCAACGAAGCACTTCACGCCAAACTGGTGGCGGGCAAAACCGGCTATGACATCGTGGTCCCGGGCAGCGTGTTTGCTAAGCCCCAAATTGAAGCGGGCTTGCTGCAACCCCTGAACAAGGCCAAGTTGCCCAACTTGAAAAACCTGGACCCCGCGGTGATGAAGACGCTGGATGGCGCCGATCCGAGCAACAAATATTTGGTGCCATGGGCGTGGGGGTTCACCACGGTGGGCATCAACACGACTCGCGCCAAAAAGGCGTTGGGCGATATGCCGATGCCAGCCAACGCCTGGGATTTGGTTTTTGACCCCAAATACACATCGAAGCTGAAGAAATGCGGCATCGCATACCTCGACTCACCAACCGAAATTTTGCCTGTCGCGTTGCATTACATCGGCAAGAACGCATACTCCAACAACCCTGCTGACTATGAAGCGGCCGGCAAAATGTTGGCCAAAGTACGCAAGGACATCCGCATCTTCTCGAGCACCATGATTGACGACCTGGCCGGCGCTCGCGCTTGTGTGGCGATCGGTTGGTCTGGCGACATCAACTTGGCATCTGACGCGGCCAAAGAAAACGGCTCCAAAGACAAAATCGAAGCTTTGTTGCCCACCGGCGGCGCTCTGATTTTCTTTGACACCATGGCCATCACCAAAGACGCTGAGCACGTTGATGCTGCCCACAAGTTCATCGACTTCTATCTGCGCGCCGAGAACGCGGCAGCCATGGCCAACGAAATGAACTACCCTACCGGTAACACCGCCGCCCTGAGCAAAATTGAGCCCTCCATTGCAGCCAACAAGACTATTTTTGTGGAGTCTTCATACATGGGCAAGATGATTCCGCCAGGCAGCTTCACGAACACGGCTCGCGAAGCCATGTCAGACGTGTACAACAACTTCAAGAAAGGCAAGTGAGCCGCGCCCGCTTGTCTTAATACAGGGGCTGCTCGCGCCGATGGCGTGGGCAGCCTTTTTTGCTGGAACTGAACCAAAGGGCGTTTCATGAATGCACCCGCATCCAATGCCCCGTTTTTGACAACGGAAAACCTCACCAAGAAATTCGACGACACCACCGCCGTGGATGACGTGTCTTTGTCGATTGAGCGAGGTGAAATTTTTGCGCTGTTGGGCAGCTCCGGCTGCGGCAAATCCACGTTGCTGAGAATGCTGGCGGGCTTTGAAACCCAAACCTCAGGGCGCATTGTTTTGGGCGGACAAGAGGTGTCCAATCACCCGCCGTATGAGCGCCCCGTGAACATGATGTTTCAGTCATATGCCTTGTTTCCTCATTTGAGTGTGTGGGACAACGTGGCATTTGGTTTGCGCCGCGAGGGCTTGCCCAATAGTGAGGTCAAGTCTCGAGTAGACGAGATGTTGGGGCTGGTGCAGCTCAAAGACTTTGCCAAGCGCAAGCCCCACCAGCTTTCAGGCGGACAACAACAAAGGGTTGCGCTGGCACGCAGTTTGGCCAAGCGCCCGCAGTTGTTGCTGCTTGACGAGCCTTTGGGGGCCTTGGATAAAAAGCTGAGAGAGCAAACCCAGTTTGAGTTGGTGAACATCGTCGAGAGCGTCGGGGTCACCTGTGTGATGGTCACTCACGACCAAGAGGAAGCCATGACCATGGCTGATCGCATCGCCGTGATGAGCAAAGGCCGCGTGCTTCAGGTCGGCACGCCCAAAGAAATTTATGAGTTTCCCAACTGCAGATTCGTCGCCGACTTCATTGGCAATGTGAATTTGTTTGAGGGGCATTTGTGCGAAGACGAAGTGGATCGTTGCGCCATTGAGACCGAGCTTGGCCGCATGGACGTGGGTCACGGTGTATCGGGTACGCTCAACATGGCTGCCGCACTCGCTGTTCGGCCAGAAAAAATCCGCATCAGCAAAACCAAGCCCGCCGCAGATCACAATGTGTTTCAAGGCGTGGTCAAAGAGATTGCCTACTTTGGCGCTCACAACACGTTCATTCTCAAGGCCTCAAATGGCCAGCGCGTCAAGGTGACGGAGGCCAACGTCAGTCGCCATGATGATGCGCCCATCACCTGGGACGACGCGGTTTACTTTTGGTGGAACAACGATGCCGGCGTCGTCCTGCGCGATTAAGGGAGCACCCACCCAATGAGTGCGAACACGTGGATGCCCGGCCGTCGATTTGTCATTGGCGTGCCCTATTTTTGGCTGCTGCTGTTTTTTCTATTGCCCTTCTTGATTCTGCTCTACATCAGTTTTGTGGACATGGGCGATGACATCATTCCATTCAAGCCGCTGTGGGATGCCAATGGTGCGTTGCACCTCAAACTCGAAAACTATTGGTCCGTTTTCATCGACCCCGATGGCGGCATGCTTTTCGACACCTTGTACATCGAGGCCTATGGCCGATCGATTCTTTATGCCTTCGCCACAGCCCTGTTGTGTTTGGTGTTTGGCTACCCGTTTGCGTACTTTATGGCGCGTGCCCCTGAGCGCTTTCGCCCGGGTTTGTTGATGATGGTGATGTTGCCGTTTTGGACCTCTTTCTTGCTTCGAATTTATGCATGGAAAGGGTTGCTGTCTGACTACGGCATCATCAACAGAGGCCTGATGGCACTCGGCTTGATCGATGACCCCATCCCTATGCTGTACACCGACATTTCGATGCTCGTCGGCATGACCTATGTGTATTTGCCATTCATGGTGCTGCCCCTGTACGCCACCTTGGTCAAGATGGACATTCGGCTGCTTGAGGCGGCCTACGACCTAGGCACGCGGCCATTCAAGGCCTTTTGGCTCATCACCGTGCCGCTGTCTAAGGCGGGCATCATTGCCGGCAGCGTGTTGGTTTTCGTGCCATCCGTTGGTGAGTTTGTGATTCCGTCGTTGCTGGGCGGCCCTGAGAACATCATGATTGGTCGAGTGGTGTGGGACGAGATGTTCTCCAGCAACAATTGGCCACGTGCGACCGCTTTGGCGGTGATCATGATTGCGTTGATTGTGGTCCCGCTGGCGATGTACAACCGCGCCATCAACGCCCGCGACGGCGAAGCAGTGAGGTAACGCCATGAGTGCATGGATCAATCGTTTCGGCGGCAGATTGTGGATGCTCATGGTCTACATCTTTTTGTATATGCCATTGGCGTTCATGGTGGTGTTCTCGTTCAACAGCACCAAACAAGACTCGAACTTCACTGGCTTCTCACTGCGTTGGTACGAGGCACTGTGGCGTGACACCAAGCTGGTGGACGGTTTCTTTTTGTCCGTCAAGATTGCCCTGACCACCGGTGTGCTCTCTGCCGTGTTGGGCACATTTGCGGCTTTTGTTTTGGTGCGATACACCCGATTCAGGGGGCGCACTTTTTTCTCCGGCATGGCCAATGCGCCCTTGGTGATGCCTGAAGTCATCATTGGCCTTTCGCTCTTGTTGCTGATGGTGGGCGCCCAGACGTGGTTGGGTTGGCCCGAGCGCGGTATGTTGACCATTGTCATGGGCCACACCTTGCTGGGCATGGCCTACGCGATGGTGGTTGTCCAGTCGCGCTTGCAAGAAATGGATAGAACCTTAGAGGACGCGGCCATGGACTTGGGCGCCAAGCCCTATCAGGTGTTCTTTTTGGTCACCTTACCGAACATCGCACAGGCCATCATCGCTGCCTTTTTGCTGGCGTTTACGTTGTCGTTTGATGATGTTGTCATCGCAGAGTTTCTGTCGGGTCCAGGCGTTAATACCCTGCCACAGGTGGTGTTTGGTTATGCGCGCAGGGGCATCAACCCAACGGTATATGCCGCCGCCACGCTGTTGATTGCCACATTGACCATTGGCGTCATTGCCTACAGCGTTTGGGTCGCACGACAGACCCGCCGACGGCATCGAGAGGTTTATGCGGCGCAATCCCATTGATGCGCGCCGCCGTTGCCTGAGCGCACACGCCAAGCAGTGCCTTGTGAATTTCATCGACTCATGAACCCAAACCCGAGCCCCTCATTGACCGACCAGGTGTTGCGCCAGTTGGCACGTTTGCCTTTGGGCTGCTTCAGAGCCGCGGGGTGGGGCTTGGGTGTGGCGCTTGGCGTGTTGGCTTGGCCGCGTCGCCGGGTGGTGGTTCGCAATTTGCGGCATTGTTTTCCTGACCGCTCACCAGAATGGCATCGCCGGGTGACGCGCCTTGTGTTTGTTCGCTTTGCCCAAAGCTGGTGTGACCGGATCTGGTTGTGGCATGGCGATGAAGCGCTGTTGCGCCAACGCTTGCAATGCCACGTTGTCGGTGAACCCTGGGACCGCGCTGTCGTCTTGTTTGCGCCTCATGTTATGGGCCTAGACGCGGGGTGGACCGCGCTCACTTTGGTACAGACACAACCCATGGTCACCTTGTTTGCGCGCACATCGTCGCCTCGACAAGACCGTTGGATCGCCAGCGGGCGCAGTCGGTTTGCCCCACACGGCTTATTGCCCCGTGTGGGTTCGGCCAAGGCGGTGGTCAGGCAGTTGCGCGATGGCGCCAGTGTGTACTTGTTGCCGGACATGGATTTGGGCGCGAAGGATGCCGTGTTTGTGCCATTCATGGGCCGCACTGCCGCCACGGTCACGGCGCTTCCCAGGTTCGCCAGTTTGGGCCGGGCACCCGTGCGGCCTGTCTTCACACTCATGACCAAGTCTGGCTACACGACGCAAGTCGGTGAGGTATGGGCCAACTACCCCTCGGGCGATGACGCTGCAGATGCCGCTCGCATGAACGCGCAGCTTGAGCAATGGGTCCTGCAGCACCCAGAACAATACTATTGGGTGCATCGAAGGTTCAAAACCCGCCAAGGCAACGACCCCGATATTTACGCTTAAACGACCGCCATCGGTTGGATAGCGCTCCGCGGGCTGTCTCGTTAAGATAGACGACCGAATGACAGAAGGCGAACGCCAGCCATGAACGCCCAAACCCAACAGGCGCACTCGATCCAGCCGTTGTTGACGCAATATGCGCGTCAGCCCGAGCAGCTCTTGCCGTTGTTGCATGACATCCAAGAGCTGTACGGTTACATTCCGCCGGAGTGTGTGCCTTCCATCGCTGAGGCGCTCAATATTTCGCGCGCCGATGTGCATGGTGTGTTGACGTTCTATCACCACTTTCGCCAACACCCACCTGCAGACCAAGTGGTTCAGGTTTGTATGGGCGAAGCCTGTCAGGCGTGTGGAGCTGCGGAACTGATGCGACAAGTCAGTGCGCACATCGAAGGCCGCAACGAACTCAAAGCCGGGCCGCACAAAGGCGTGTCTGTTGAGCCGGTCTATTGCTTGGGCCTGTGTGCCAACTCACCGGCTGTGATGTGCGATGAACAACTCCTGGCTTCAGTCACGGCGCCTCAGCTCATTGAGCGCATTGAAGCGAACGCGCCCAAGACGCACAGGGCCCCACGCTGGAGCGGCGACACATGAACACCATATA
This sequence comes from Pseudomonadota bacterium, assembly GCA_041164205.1. GTDB lineage: Bacteria > Pseudomonadota > Gammaproteobacteria > Burkholderiales > Burkholderiaceae_C > RS62. The sequence continues at coordinate 7,131 of JBEAPX010000055.1, read as the reverse complement.
TGTGCCCTCCGACTCCGTGGCGCTCGCCTTGGGTGCGGACGACATTGCCGCCACCATTCAGCAGCACGCCAATGACATGGGTTGGCCCGTCGAGGTGGTTCGCAACGGCTCACGCGGGATGTTCTGGCTCGAAACCTTGGTCGAGGTGGACACCCCCAATGGGCGGGTGGGTTACGGTCCCATGCGCCCGGCCGATGTCCACGGTTGGCTGCAGGCCGGGGGGTGGCAAGGCTCGCCACACCCCTTGTCTATCGGGCTGGTAGAGCAGCATGACTACCTCCGCAGACAACAGCGCCACCTGTTTGCGCGCGTGGGTCTCATTGACCCCCTGTCCGTCAGCGATTACGAGCAGCATGGCGGCTGGTCGGGCCTAACAATCGCCGCGCAAATGACGCCGCAAGCCATCGTGCAGGCCGTGCTCGATTCCGGCCTGCGCGGCAGAGGTGGCGCCGCTTTCCCAGCGGGCATCAAATGGCAAACCGTGTTGGAGGCACCGGCGTCAGCCCAGCCGCCAGCCCACGCCAAAGCCATCGTGTGTAACGCAGACGAAGGTGACTCGGGCACCTTTGCGGATCGCATGATCATGGAGGGTGACCCTTGTGTGTTGATCGAGGGCATGGCGATTGCCGCACTGGCCACGGGCGCCACGGAGGGTGTCATCTACGTGCGCAGTGAATACCCCCAGGCCATCACCAAGCTGGAGCAAGTGATTGCGTGTGCAGAAAAAGCCGGTTGGATTGGCCCGCGCATTGCGGGCACGCAACAGCCATTTGAATTGCGCGTGTTCAAAGCGGCCGGGTCTTACGTGTGTGGTGAAGAAACCGCCTTGCTGGAAAGCCTGGAGGGCAAGCGCGGCATGGTGCGCAGCAAGCCCCCTTTGCCGGCACGATCGGGGTGGCGTGGCCGCCCAACCCTCATCAACAACGTGCTCACCTTGGCCAGCGTGCCGCAGATATTGAGCCAAGGCGCCGCCACGTACGCCGCCAACGGCTTTGGCCGATCGACTGGGACCATGCCGTTTCAGTTGGCTGGCAACATCCGATTCGGTGGCTTGGTGGAGTTGCCGTTTGGGGTCAGTTTGCGCACCCTCATCGAAGACTTTGGTGGCGGCACGCGCAGTGGTCGCCCGATCAAAGCGGTCCAAGTCGGCGGCCCATTGGGCGCCTATATTCCGCCCGAGCAATGGGACGCGCCAATGGACTACGACACCTATGCCGCGATGGGTGCCACCATTGGCCACGGCGGTGTGGTCGTCCACGACGACAGCAGCAACCTGGCTGACTTGGCGCGCCACGCCATGGCGTTTTGCGCTTTCGAAAGCTGTGGCAAGTGCACCCCTTGCCGCATTGGGTCAACGCGAGGTGTTGAAGTCATCGATCGCCTGCGCCAAGGCCAAGCAGAACAAGAAACCCTGCTGCGCGATTTGTGCGACACCATGTTGCACGGCAGCCTTTGCGCGATGGGTGGCATGACGCCTTTCCCGGTGTTGTCTGCCCTAAACATATATCCAGACGATTTCGGTTTGCCGAGTACTCCCAACCAGCCAGAGGCCTCACGATGAATGCCTTCATACCGATTCACGAGGTGGACCATGGCACTCCACAACGCGAGGCCACACAGCAGGTGTCGTTGACCATCGATGGCTATGCGATCCAGGTCCCTGAAGGCAGCAGTGTCATGCGCGCGGCCAGCGAGCTCGGTATTCAAGTCCCCAAGCTGTGCGCCACCGATGAGCTCGAGCCATTCGGCTCGTGCCGCCTGTGTTTGGTTGAGATCGAAGGCCGACGGGGTTACCCCGCTTCCTGCACCACGCCCGTGCAAGAGGGTATGGTGGTGCGCACGCAGACGACCAAGCTCAAGGCGCTTCGCCGCGGCGTGATGGAGCTTTACATCAGTGACCACCCGCTAGATTGTTTGACTTGTTCTGCCAACGGCAATTGCCAGTTGCAAGACATGGCGGGCGATGTGGGGTTGCGCGCCGTGCGCTACGGCGTTGGCGCGGCGGCGGGCGCCCATCACACCGACGCCCCAACCGACACCTCTAACCCTTACTTTGCCTTTGATCCGAGCAAGTGCGTCGTGTGCAGCCGTTGCGTGCGTGCGTGCGACGAGGTCCAAGGGACGTTTGCATTGACGATAGCCGGCCGCGGATTTGACAGCCACGTGAGCGCTGGACAAGACAACGCGTTCATGCAAAGTGACTGTGTGTCCTGTGGTGCTTGCGTCAAAGCGTGCCCAACGGCCAGTTTGCAAGAGAAGTCGATCATCGACCAAGGCCAGCCGGAGCACGCAGTACTCACCACCTGCGCCTACTGTGGTGTCGGCTGCGGCTTCAAAGCCGAGATGAAAGGCAACACCGTTGTGCGCATGGTGCCTTGGAAAGACGGCAAGGCCAATGAGGGACACGCTTGTGTGAAAGGGCGATTTGCTTGGGGCTACGCCACCCACCCAGATCGCATCACCCAACCCATGGTGCGAGACCGCATCACAGACCCCTGGCGTGTGGTCAGTTGGGATGAAGCGTTTGCGTTTGCCGCCCAGCGATTCCAGCGCATCCAGGCCGAGCACGGCGTCAATGCCGTCGGTGGCATCACATCCAGTCGGTGCACCAACGAGGAAACCTACCTGGTCCAAAAGCTCATTCGTGCTGCCCTTGGAACCAATAACGTCGATACTTGCGCTCGCGTGTGCCATTCGCCCACTGGCTATGGGTTGGGCCAGACCTTTGGCACTTCTGCCGGCACCCAAGACTTCAAGTCGGTTGAACAAGCCGACGTGATTCTGGTGATGGGTGCCAACCCAACGGACGCCCATCCGGTCTTTGGCTCTCGCCTGAAACAGAGGTTGCGCCAAGGTGCGCAGCTCATCGTCATCGACCCACGCGCCATCGACCTGGTCGCCAGCCCCCACGTCGCGGCGCGCCACCACTTGGCCCTGCGCCCCGGCACCAATGTGGCCATGCTCACTGCCATGGCCCATACCATCGTGACCGAGGGGCTGGTGGACACGGCGTTTGTCACCGAGCGGTGCGAGGCCGACAGCTTCCAGGCATGGGCGGCCTTTGTGGCTGACCCCACTCGATCTCCCGAGGCCGTTGAGTCGACCACTGGCGTCCCCGCCGCCGAAGTGCGCGCCGCCGCCCGTCTGTATGCCCAAGGTGGCAACTCGGCGATTTATTACGGTTTAGGCGTCACTGAACACGCCCAAGGATCGACGGCAGTGATTGCCATCGCCAACCTTGCCATGGCCTGCGGGATGCTGGGTCGAGAAGGCGTAGGCGTCAACCCCTTGCGTGGCCAAAACAACGTGCAGGGCAGTTGTGACATGGGCAGCTTCCCGCACGAGTTACCCGGTTATCGGCACATTTCAGATGCGGTGGTGAGGCAACAGTTTGAGCGCGCTTGGGGTGTGCCGTTGCAGGCTGAGCCGGGCTTGCGCATTCCCAACATGTTTGATGCCGCCATTGCGGGACGGTTCAAGGGCCTGTATTGCCAGGGTGAAGACATCGTTCAGTCCGACCCCAATACCCACCATGTTGCCGCCGCCATGTCGGCGATGGATTGCGTGGTGGTGCAAGATTTGTTTTTGAATGAAACGGCGAAATATGCCCACGTGTTTTTGCCGGGCAGTTCATTTCTTGAAAAAGACGGCACGTTCACCAACGCAGAGCGCCGCATCTCCAGAGTTCGGCAGGCCATGCCACCGTTGGCCGGAAAGGCCGACTGGCAAGTCACCGTTGGGCTGGCCAAGGCCATGGGTTACGACATGTCTTACCGGCACCCCAGTGAGATCATGGCCGAGATTGCCGCGCTAACGCCCACCTTTTCAGGCGTGAACTACGACAAACTTGACCGCTTGGGCAGCTTGCAATGGCCTTGCAACGAGTCCACCGCTGAGGCCGGTATGGCCTTGATGCACGCGCAAGGCTTTGCACGCGGGCAGGGGCGCTTTTTCAACACGCAATACGTGGCCAGTGAAGAAAAAACCACCCGCAAATTTCCCTTGCTATTGACCACAGGGCGGATCTTGACTCAGTACAACGTGGGCGCGCAAACCCGGCGCACCGCCAACAGCCAGTGGCACGCCGAAGACCTGCTAGAGATCCATCCCGAAGATGCGGCTGAGCGCGGCATCCACGACGGCGACTGGGTCCAAGTGTCCAGCCGTGCAGGCGAAACGGCCTTGCGTGCGCTGTGCAGCGAGCGAATGCAGCCCGGCGTGGTGTACACCACCTTTCACTTCCCAGAGTCTGGGGCCAATGTCATCACGACCGATAGCTCCGATTGGGCGACCAATTGCCCAGAGTACAAAGTGACCGCCGTTCAGGTGCACAAGGTCAAGCAGGCCTCAGAGTGGCAGGCTGCATTTGAGCAACAAGACGCCACCCAGCGGGCTTTGGTGCCGGCCGCTGCGCGGCTGGACCATTGACCGTGCCGCATCACTCGCCGTGACCATGCCCGAGACGCACCAAGCTGTTTCCGTCATCCGACATGACCTTGGCGTGTCCGAGGCCAGCGGCGACTGGCTGGTCCAAGAGGTTCCTGTGGCCATGGTGTTCAATGGCGTGTCTCATGCCGTGATGATGGCCACTCCCGCCGATCTAGAGGACTTTGCCCGCGGCTTCGCTTGGACCGAGGGCATCGTGCAAGGTCCGCATGAGTGGCTAGATGTCGAAGTCCACGAAGAGCGCGGAGGCATTCGCATTGAAGTATCGGTGGCCGCAGCGTGTGAGTGGCGCCTAAAAGAGCGCCGCCGCCAACTGGCTGGGCGCACTGGTTGTGGTTTGTGTGGCGTAGAGCAACTCGAGCACGTCCACTTAAGCCTGCCCCAAGTGCCCCTCACACAGGTACCGGTCTCCCAGATGCTCGAGGTGGTGCAGTCACTCGCTGCAGCCCAGCCCTTGCAACAGCGTACCGGTGCGTCGCACGCCGCCGCGTGGGTAGACATCAACCACGGTGTGCTGTGTTTGCGCGAGGACGCCGGTCGGCACAACGCGCTCGACAAAGCCATTGGCGCGGCGATGGCAGCCAAGGCAGACCCCACACACGCATGGATCGCAATCACCAGCCGGGCCAGCTTTGAAATGGTGCAAAAAACCGCCATGGCAGGGGTCGGCGCATTGGCCGCTATTTCTGCCCCAACGGCCCTTGCCGTCTCTTGTGCAGAACAAGCCGGTGTCGCTCTGGCGGGCTTCGTGCGCCCTCCGCGGTGGGTGGCCTACACCTACCCTGAACGCTGGCAAGCCAAGCCCGCGGCCACCTAAGTTCCACTCGAAAGCCTGACATGGACATCGACAAACTCGTGCATATGGCCAACCGCATCGCTGAGTTCTTTGAGTCTTTTCCCAGCCGCGAAGAGGCGCGCGCAGGCGTCGCGCAACACATCGCCAAATTTTGGACACCCGATATGCGCCAGCAATTGCAGGCCGCGATTCAAAGCCAACAGGCCAGCGGGCTGAGTCCTTTGGTCAAGGAAGCGCTCGCACTGACCTAACGTCAAGCGAACGCCTAGCGCAGGGCCATTGCGAGTGGGCGTGTCAGGCCCCACTGACCGCGATCACCCAAATCCCCACCACCGGGTCAGAGACTGGCCCAAGCGCGCACCAGCGACCCCAGTCCGCCACGCCGGTGCGGGCCGCCTGACCAAGCCAAGCGGTCGCACCACCCGCCTTCCGCCACTCGCCGCCCGATCTTTTGGCACACCGCCGCCGTTCGCTGGTCGAGCCAAGGCTTGTCTGACAGGGTTCAAACGCGGTGGGTCGTGTCGTCCGCCCCGCCCCGCTCCTATGCCGGGTTCGTGGAGGTAGGCGTGCCAAGGCCACCCACGGCCACCCGTCCAAATGGATCGAACCCGCTGATGCAGACCGATACAAGCCGCTTTGTTGTGCATTTATGTGTGCAAAATCACATTTAAATTAATGCTTAATCAGTATTATCTTAGGTCCTTTGTATTCATAACAAACATGCTGCAGCCATTTGGTGACTTCCCCCAGGAAGGCATCTGATCCTGTGGCCCTTTTTCATCAATTCTCTGCCCCAAAGCAACCGACCCGCTCTCAATAGGAAACCTCATGACAAACACCATCAAACTCACCTTCACTTTTGCAGACGGCCGCGTTCAAACGCAACTCTTAGACAAGCCCGCGGGCGCACCCATCCGTGTGGCCGTGCCGGCCGGGGCCAAGGTCGATGTTCAGGTGTTGTCTCCCGAGTCTGATGGGGCCCAAGGCGAAGCAGCGGCCAACGCGCAGACGCCAGCGAGCGAGCACGCGATCCAATTCACCAAGGTGGGGCAAGACTTGGTGGTGGAAGACGCTGGTGAAAAGCTGGTTGAGCTGGTTGACTTTTACGCAACCCCTGATGTGACGATGGGTTCAGTTTGGTGGGACTACGCAGAGCTGCTGTCCGAGGCGACCTCTTCCCAGATGGTTTCGAGCGAGGCCATGCAAGCGGGCGCGAATGCGGCGGCCGGCGAAACAGCGTCGGTGGTAGAAGTCGGGGCGCCAAGTGCCCTCCCCGCCTGGTTGGTGGGCGGCCTGGCCGCGGTGGAAATGCAGGGTGGCAGTGGTGCGGTCGCCTCGTCCAATGTGGTGACAGGTGTGTTTGTCGCTGGCCCTGCCGTTGTAGGCCACAGCCTTGAAGTGTCGTTGTTTGACGCCAGTGGTGCGCTTTTGGGCGGGCCAATCGATTTGGGCGATGACGGTAGCTTTTCGTTCAACGTGGGCACCTACAGCGGTCGCGTGATCGCTCAACTGGTCGACAAAAGCGACGCCGCCGCCGACTACTTTGACGAAGCGACGGGCGTGCCGGCCGACTTATCCACCAACTTGATAGCCATCGGGACGGTGGGCAGCGACACCACCACCCTGAACGTCAACGTGCTGAGCAGCATGGCAGCCAAACAAGCGGGCGTGGTTCCAACAACATCAACTGACTCGTCGACACCTCCTGATTTGAACAATTTGGCTGGCGACTTGTTTGACACAGCCAACAGCACAGTGGCAGAGTGGTTCGGCCTCACCGGAGATGTGACCACGCTCGACACCACCGCAGTGGTGGACTCAAGCGGCGTGTTCAATCCCAATGCCAGCGACCTCGGCAAAGTGCTCGCCGCCCTGTCTGGCGTGGATCA
>JBEAPX010000054.1:0-9240 GCA_041164205.1 Pseudomonadota bacterium | reverse complement strand
TCAGCGCCGCGCGGGCTCGATCGTCATCGTGTCGTCGATTGGCGGTTTGCGTGGCTCCCCCATCATCGGCGCTTACTGCATCAGCAAAGCCGCTGATATGCAATTGGCCCGCAATTTAGCGGTGGAGTTTGGTCCGGATAATGTGCGCGTCAATTGCATCGCCCCCGGTTTGATCAAAACGGACTTCGCTAAAGCGCTTTGGGAGGATGAAAAGATGCTGGCGGAGCGGAACCAGACCACGCCGCTGCGTCGCATTGGTGAGCCTGACGAGATCGCAGGTGCTGCCGTGTATTTGGCATCTCCGGCAGGCCGCTTCATGACAGGGCAGAGTTTGGTGATTGATGGAGGCGTCACGATCTAGCCGCCTGACCTTCAGGGTCAACGAGGCTGGCGTGAGGGTCTGTGGTTTCCGCTCCTGCGATGCGCGTTGTCGATCGAAGTGCGCATCGCTCACGCCGGCGGCTCCTCCCGGCTTGGAGTACACCCGTGTGGTGAATTGGCTCGTTTGACATGGAGAGTGCACAAGTTTTAGGGTTATCCCTAAAGTCTGTGGCATAATCTGCGGCTTCGGTTTGTTGGAAATGCAAACCGTTTATTGCATCTACCGCAACACGCTGACTGCTTTTATGCGCCACACGGCGCCTCCAGCTGACCTCCCCACTCATTTGTGCAGGGTCCTCTCGTTTGATGGTTGATGTTTTTCAACCCGTGCGCAGCGGACTCACCCATGGCCTGATCGGCCTATTGTCGTGCGCGCACACAAATGAAAGATGGTCATGAAACCTCGTCACCCTGCGCGTGCTCACGCGAAAGCCACCCACCCTGCAGACGGTCCCCGTGCCCGTGATGCGTCCCGCGAAGCATTTGCTGAACGCGCTGCGCCCCGCCGACCCCGCGTCACCCATGAAGAGGCTCCCCTGCCACCCAAGCCCGAAGCATTTGCAGCGATGGGTTTGGCTGAAGAGTTGTTGTACGCCGTGGGCGCTCTTGGCTACACCGAGCCTACGCCGGTCCAGCAGCAGTCGATTGGCCACGCCTTGAATGCGGATGGCGAAATCGGCGCCGACTTGATGGTGTCCAGCCGCACCGGCAGCGGTAAGACTGCCGCGTTCTTGCTGCCTGTGTTGAACACATTGTTGAAAGCCAAAGCAGAGAATCCGATGGCTGCGCCACGTGGCAATCCCAACGATCGCCGCCGCCGCTTCACACCTGCTATTCCTTTGGCATTGATCGTATGCCCCACCCGTGAATTGGCACAACAAGTGGCGCGAGATGCCATCGAGTTGGTGCGCTTTTGCCGTGGCATCCGCATCGCCAGCATCACTGGTGGCAGTGCCTATGGCGCCCAAATCGCGCAGTTGCAAAACGCCTCATTGGTTGTTGCCACACCCGGTCGATTGTTGGACCTTGAGTCCAGCGGCAGTTTGCAGTTGGACCAAGTTCGTTTCTTGGTCGTCGACGAGGCCGATCGGATGTTGGATCTTGGCTTTGCGGATGAACTTGCTGCCATCAACGATCTGACCTCAAACCGCGAACAAACCATGATGTTCTCGGCCACGTTTGCACCCAACATTCAGCGTTTGGCTATGCGGGTGATGCGCGATGAAGGCGCTCACGTCAAGAAGGTTGAAATCAATACCGCCCAAGAGGCCCATGCCAACATCGAGCAGCACCTCTACTGGGCTGACAACCTGCGCCACAAGCGCGAATTGCTCGACCATTGGTTGCGCACCCCCGATATTGAACAAGCCATTGTGTTTGCCAGCACGCAAATTCAGTGCGATGAACTCGCGCTGGACTTGCAAGAGGCAGGCTTCAGTGCTGTGGCCCTGCACGGCGCCATGAATCAAGGCTTGCGCAACCGCCGCCTCAAAGCATTGCGCGATGGCCATGTCCAAATTCTTGTCGCCACGGATGTGGCCGCTCGTGGCATTGACGTGCCCAGCATCAGCCATGTGTTTAACTTTGGCTTACCCATGAAAGCTGAAGACTACACGCACCGCATCGGACGCACAGGACGCGCCGGTCGCCAAGGCTCTGCTGTGACATTCGCTGAATGGCGAGATGAGCGCAAGATTCGTGACATCCAACACTTCACTAAGCAAGACATCGCCGTCGCCACTGTCCCCGGTTTGGAGCCCAAGGGTGGCCCCATTCCTAAGCGCAAGGGCCCTCCTGGCCGCAAATTTGGCAACAGCAAACGCCCTCACCCAGCGCGCCGCTCAAAAGCCTATTGATTCTTGTCCACCTTGCTTGGGGCGACTTCGGTCGCCCTTGGCGTTTCTGAGACGGCTCAACATCCCCTGCGCCATCCCGACATTGATACACTGCCCCGCGATGACACACAAGACATTGATTCAGCTGGTCGAAGCCACCACGCAGTCACTCCAAGACGCCATGGATGCAGGGGCACTGAGTCTTGGGCATGGCACTTTCGAGGCGTGGGATGAAGCCGCGTGGTTGGTGCTCTGGTCGCTGAAGCTTCCACTCGATACAGAGCTGGATGATCGGCAGTTGTCGGCTGAACAAGTCATGCAGGCTGAAAACTTATTGGCTGTGCGATTGCAAACCCGCAAACCCTTGGCCTACCTGACCCAAGAAGCCTGGTTGCAGGGCTTGCCTTTTTATGTGGACGAGCGGGTCATCATTCCACGCAGCTTGATCGCCGAGCCGCTGGTCGATGGGCGTTTAGATGAATGGCTCAGTGAAGACAAAGGGCGGGTGCTTGACCTGTGCACCGGCAACGGCAGTTTGGCGATTTTGACCGCGGTGATGTGCTGCGACGCCGATGTCGATGCCGCGGACATCAGTGAGGCCGCACTCGAGGTGGCTGCAATCAACACCCTCAAACATCAGGTCCAAGATCGAGTGCTGCTGCTGTCGTCGGACGGATTGAGCGACGTCCGAGGCCCGTACGACTTGATTTTGTGCAACCCGCCTTATGTGAACAGCGACAGCATGGCCAACCTGCCGGTCGAGTATCAGCAAGAGCCCACGATCGCGCTGGCTGGCGGCAGAGATGGCATGGACTTCGTGCGGCCCCTGCTGGCCCGTGTGGCTGAAGAGTTGACCGAGCATGGCGCATTGGTGCTAGAGATTGGTCATGAGCGGGCGCATTTTGAAGCCACGTTTCCTCACCTCGACCCCTTGTGGATATCGACCAGTGCGGGTGATGACCAGGTGTTGTTGCTCACGCGGGAGCAATTGTTGTGATCGTTCTGACCAAAGTCACTCTGGCCCGGGGCACCAAAAGGGTCCTCGACAGCGCCAGCGTCACCTTGCATCCAGGCGACAAAGCCTCTTTGGTTGGGCGCAACGGCGCAGGCAAGTCCTCTCTGTTTGCATTGCTCACCGGCCAGCTGCAAGAAGAGTCAGGTGACTGGAGCATGCCGCCCAACTGGCGCATTGCCCAAGTCGCCCAACATATGCCTGACAGCGACGAATCGGCCACCGACTTTGTACTGGCAGGCGACCTCCCCTTACAAGATGCCTTGGCTGATTTGGCCAAGGCCGAAGCCAGCGGGGATGGCGAAGCGATCGGCCTGGCCCATGCTGCGCTGAGCGACGCGGGGGCGCATGACGCCAAATCACGGGCTCAGACCTTGCTGATGGGCCTGGGCTTCACCGTGGCTCAGCTGGACCACGGCGTCAACACGTTTTCTGGTGGCTGGCGGATGCGGTTGCAACTCGCGCGGGCCCTCATGTGTCCGGCGGATTTGCTGTTACTGGACGAACCGACCAACCACTTGGACCTTGACGCATTGGTGTGGCTCGAGGCGTGGTTGAAGCGTTATCAGGGCACTCTGCTGGTGATCAGTCATGATCGCGAATTCTTGGATGCCGTCACCAAAGTCACCCTGCACCTGGAAGAAGGACAGTTGACGCGATACGGTGGCAACTACTCCACCTTTGAAGATTTGCGCATCCAACAAATAGAGCTGCAGCAGGCTGCGTTTGCTAAGCAGCAAGACAAAGTAGCTCACCTGCAAAAGTTCATTGATCGCTTCAAAGCCAAGGCGTCCAAGGCCAAACAAGCGCAAAGCCGTGTCAAGGCCCTTGAGCGAATGGAACGCATTGCGCCTGTGGTGACAGCAGCGGACTTTCAGTTTGAATTCAAAGTGCCCGAAGCATTGCCCAACCCGATGCTTTCATTCAAGCACACCAGCGTCGGTTACCGGGGCGAGGATGGCCAAGCCCATCCCATCGTGAGCGGCATTGAGCGCACTGTTTTGGCCGGCCAGCGGATCGGGATCCTGGGCGCCAATGGTCAGGGTAAGTCCACGCTGATCAAAACGATTGCCCGCGATTTGGCGGCCCTCAGCCACCCGCCCACAGAGGGCAAGGGGCTGAGCATCGGCTACTTTGCTCAAGAAGAGTTGGATATTTTGCGGGTCGACGAGTCTCCGCTACAGCACATGATTCGGCTGTCAGCGATTGTCACGCCGAACGCGCGTGAGCAAGAATTGCGCAATTTTCTCGGCGGCTTTCGGTTCGTAGACAGCATGGTCAACCAAGCGGTAGGCACCATGAGCGGTGGCGAGAAAGCGCGTTTGGTGCTGGCAATGCTCGTCTGGCAGCGCCCTAACCTGCTGTTGATGGACGAGCCGACCAACCACCTGGATTTGACCACCCGCGAGGCTTTGGGTATGGCGCTCAATGCCTTTGAGGGCACCGTCATGCTGGTCAGCCACGACCGCGCTTTGTTGCGCAGTGTGTGCGACGAGTTTTGGTTGGTCAGTGAGGGCAGGGTTCGTGATTTCGATGGGGATCTTGAGGACTATCAGGCGTATTTGCTCGACGAAGCGAAACGCCGTCGAGAGGCTGCTGCCTTGCGCAGCAAAGACGTTTCTCAGGCACAGGCCGCCGGTGACACCCTTGAGGCAGACCGTGTCATCGTCCCCCCTGCGCCACGCGTCAATCAATCTCAACTGCGCAAAGAACAAGCGGCCAGGCGACAAGCCTTGCAAGCGTTGCTCAAGCCGCACCAGAAACGAATCCAAGATGCCGAAAAACGCATCGCCGCCATTGAATCAGAGCGCGAGCAAATCAATGCGCGTTTGCTGGAGATGCCCCCCGCGGCGGAAATCGCCGAATTAGGTCGCCGGGCCAAGGCACTCGAAGACGAGCAGTCCGAGTGCGAGTTGGCGTGGTTAGAGGCGCACGAGCAAATCGACAAGCTCACACAAGCATCTGAATCCACCGTCTAGAAAATGCCAGTGCCGTGCGGGCCCAGCGCCGCCGGGCACCAGCAGCCTTAATGGTTGCCGTGGTGTTTGCGCAGGAACTTCTTGCGCAACCGCTCGAATTCTTCGTCGCTCACGCCCATGTCGTCTTTGAGAGCGTCCAAAAATTCGATCTCTTTGTCGGTTAACACCCCATCCGCCATGGCTTCGTGGAGCTGCTCTTCGAATTCACGTTTGCGCCGGTCCATCTGGACCGCAAAGGACGAGGCCAATATACCGGTGATCAACGCCACAGTGCATACGCCCATGATGGCCACCATCGCACCTAAAAACTGGCCCAGCGGCGTCACCGGCGACACATCGCCATAACCCACTGTGGTCAGCGTGATGATGCTCCACCACATCGCTCTTGGAATGCTCGAAAACTTATCTGGCTGCGCATGGTGTTCGGCCAAGTACATCATGGTCGATGACAAAATGATTGCCACCCCCAGCACGTACATCGAGGCCATGAAGGCGCGCCTTTCTTCATAAATCGCTCGCCACAAGTCTTGCAGCGCATAGCTGTAATGGGTGAATTTCAGAATCCGCAAGAGCCTAATCGCCCGCAGGGAGCGCAAGTCGATTTCTGGCATCGCAAAAGCCAATATAGAGGGCAGAATCGCAATCAAATCGACAATGCCATAGAGGCTGAACATATAGCCCTTGCGACGCTGCCAAGGCGTGTCCCCAAACTGGGGATTCAGCGCTGCGGTCCACAGCCTGAGCAAGTACTCGAGCGAAAACACAGCGACAGAAAAATACTCGAAGGCATCAAACCACAGCTGGTATTTCAAATATATGGCGTGCTCGGACTCGATGATGACGGCCAAGATGTTGGCCATCACCAGCACCATCAAGGCAGCGTTGACCCAATAAGCCGTGGCATCGTGGTCTCTGCCCCGCTCCAACACTTCATAGATCCGTTTTTGGCTGAAAGCGCTCACCTCTGGACTCCTGAGTTAGTCGTGGTCGTGTGCCCACATGAGCAAAGCCTCACGTCCCTGCACAGCCAGGTCAACGGGTTTGCCAATGGGCAACATCACCTTCGTGCGCACGTGCCCCATCGGAAGTCCGGTGAGCACTTTGGCCTTGGTGTGCTCACGCAGCCAAGCGACCACCGACCGCATGGTGTGTCCACCATCCGTGGGCAATTGGCGTTGACCGGTGAATGCCCCAAGCACAATCGCCTTTTGGCGCGCCAACACACCGGCGTGCAGCAGTTGCGTCAACATCCGCTCGACCCGATAAGGGGCCTCGCCAACGTCTTCAAGGAACAAAATACCGCGTTCCACGTGCGGCAAGTAAGGCGTCCCCACCAGTGAGGACAGCAGGGTCAAGTTGCCGCCCCAAAGCATGGCGTCTGTGACCATCCACTCGGTGGGATCGCTTTTTCCAATGCGCCAGCCGGTGCCCTCCGCCATGCCAAACAAGATGTCTTCCCAACACGCTTGAGTGATGTCATCGACGCCCGCGTCTGCGCCAAAGTCTTCAATCACCGCTGGGCCAGCCCAGGTGGGTGTGCCCGTCTTGGCCATCACGGCCATGGACAGGGCGGTGAAGTCGCTGAACCCCGCCCACTGTGTCCCCTTCTGAACTGAGCGGGCAATCGCTTTGTAGGGCAAACGCGGCAGGATGCGACTCAAGCCGTAGCCCCCGCGTGAGGTCAGTACCATGTCAGCACCGCTGTTTGCGGCGCGGGCAATCGCCTCCAGCCTCACCTCATCGCTCCCGGCAAAACGCTGCTCTTTGGTCAGCGCGGCAGCGTCGACCTCCACTTGATGCCCAAGCTGTTCAAGGTACCGAATACCTCGCTTGAATTCGGTCTTGCGGTGCACTGCACTGGAGGGAGAAATCACATATAGGTGGCTCATAGGTTTGAAGTTTGACACAAACCGCGCCATGATCGCCCGCACAGATTCAAGCCGCACCCCGGTCGCGCCGCACATCACCCTTGGATGTGCTCACGGTCACTCTACCGGCGCGCCGCTGTACCGCGTGCTGGCTGTGTCAGCGCAGTTGCACCAGCAAGTGGTCGAACCAAGCGCTGTCCAGAGATGGGTGCAGCCACTCTTGAACAAAGTGGCCGCCATCGGGCAAGTGGATCGGGGTGGCGCATCCCTTGATTTTTGCGTGCAGCAAAGGCATCTCACTCGCCAACACTGGATCAGCGTCTCCGATCACCATTGCCGCCTTGCCTTGCCAATGCTCAGACCAAAACACCGCCGCCTCGCGTGACAGGGCGGCACCCGGCGCATCCGGGTCGCCCATCACCATCTCGGGAAAACGGCGCAGCGCAGCCCGGTGACCGCTGTCTGGGAAAGGGGCGTCATACGCCGCTCGTTCTTCGCGACTCAGGTGTCGGCATCCACGACCCAATAAATCACCGACGCCAAATTGCGGCTTATCGCGGCAGAACTGCCGCCACGCCACAAACCCATCTGGCAATGCCCGCTCACCCGTGGCCAGCGTGGTGTTCATCACACACAATCCCTCGTAACGCTCAGGCGCCGCCATGGGTAAAGTCAGCCCCAGCAAGCCGCCCCAGTCTTGAACCGCCAGTGTCACTCGGCGCAAATCCAAGCGATCAATCCACTCCAGCAACACTTGTCTGTGCCAGTCATACGTGTGCTGAGCCATTTTCTTGGGCTTATCGCTGCGACCAAATCCGATCAAATCCGGCGCAACCACACGGTGACCCAAGGCAGTCAGCCGAGGGACCCAATGCCGCCAGATGTAACTCCAAGTGGGATTGCCATGCAGCAAGAGCCACGTGGTTGCGGCATCGCGGGGTCCTTCATCTAAGTAGGCCATGCGCAGCCCGTTCAGGCTGGGCAAGTCATCGATGTAATTCGGCTCAAACGCCCAGTCTGGCAGCCCTTCAAATGCGACTTCGGGCGTGCGCAGTGCGTCGTCTCGAAGGCGCCCTTCTCGCGCCTTGAAGCGTTCGCGCTTGGCGTGGAAAAAAGCCTGCATGATGGCTGCACAGGCTTCTGCCTCCACACCACCCTGCACCTGCGTGTGGTGATTGATCTGGCTCTGTGCGAAGACATCGTGTACTGACCCAGCGGCGCCGGTCTTGGCTTCGGCGGCGCCATAGACCACCCGCCCAATCCGAGCATTCAAGGCAGCACCTGCACACATGGTGCAAGGTTCGACCGTGACC
This sequence comes from Pseudomonadota bacterium, assembly GCA_041164205.1. Lineage (GTDB taxonomy): Bacteria > Pseudomonadota > Gammaproteobacteria > Burkholderiales > Burkholderiaceae_C > RS62. The sequence goes on along the minus strand of JBEAPX010000054.1, from coordinate 852 downwards.
ACCAAGGTGCAGTCGTCGAGTCGGTAATTGCCCAGTGACTGTGCCGCTTCGCGCAGCGCCAAGACCTCAGCGTGAGCGCAGGGGTCCGCTTGGCCAATGGTTTGGTTAAAGCCACGGCCGATCACTGAACCGTCTTTGATGACAACCGCCCCAATCGGTACCTCGCCGGCAGCCTGAGCCAGTTGGGCCTGTTCTAGCGCCAGCTTCATCGCGTCAACGTGGTTCATGGCTTCACCATTCCCAACTCGACCATCCAATCGCGCAGTGCACGCTCATGGTCGCCGCCCCCAGCGAGCTGTGCCGCCATCTCTTGGTGAGACTCCGGCCGGTGCTGATTCAGCTTGATCCCGCAATCCAGCTGCTCAATGTGCAAACGAAAGGCGGTGATCCGCTTGAGCATATTGTTGGCATAGGCTTCACTCAATCCCCGCCACTGATTGGCGTAAGCCGGCTCATGGTCACCGATGATGCGTTTCAACAGCGCGTCTTTGGCTCCGGAATCATCAATCATCTCGGCCCTGACCCTGGCCTGAACCATCAGGTAGGACCAGGTTGGCACGCGCTCTGAATCCGAATACACGCTTGGCGACATGTAGGCATGGGGCCCGTGAAATACCGCAAGAGCCTGCGGGCGCGATCGCAGCAAAGCGCCATGCGGGTTGCCCAAAGCCACATGACCCCAGAGCGTGCCGTGCTCACCGCCGTCTTTCGACCAGTGCAGCGGAAGCGGCGTGGCCATTGGCCAGCCGTCATCGCCTTGGCTCACCAAGGTGGCAAACGGGTAGGTTTGCATGAGGCGTGTGGCGTGCTCGGGGTGACTAAAGGCCTTGGGTAAATACATGGTGAAACTCC
>JBEAPX010000053.1:0-3786 GCA_041164205.1 Pseudomonadota bacterium | reverse complement strand
AACTTTGCCGCCGATGCCTGCATCGACCTCGTCAAAAATCAGCGTACCCGCGGCGCCTAATCGGCTGGTGCATACCGCGACGGCCAGTGCGATGCGTGACAGCTCACCACCAGACGCCACTTTGGCCACCGGCTTTGGGGCGACACCTGCATGACCCGCCACCATGAATTCAACGTGGTCTTGTCCATTGGGGTTGGGTTCGTTAGATCGCACGTCGATGTGCAAGCTTCCGCCCTGCATTCCCAGGGTTTGCATGATGGATGTCACCTCTTGTGCGAGTGCATCCGCCGCTTTTTGTCGCGCTTGGCTGACTTTGTTTGCAATGGCTTGCCAAGCTTTTTTTGCGGCTTCAGCTTTCGCCTCTAACGCCTCTAGGTCTGAGCTTGCGTCGATTGCAGCGAGCTCCGATTGCCAATCTGCGTGAAGGGCTGCCAACTGCTCGGGCGCCGTTCGAAAGCGTTTGGATAGCAGCATCCACAGCGACACGCGATCGTCCAATTGTTGGAAACGATCGGGGTCGAGATCGCCATGGCGCGCGTAGCCCTTGACTTCGTGCAAGACATCGGCGACCAGGTCAGCAGCTTGTTGTAGGGTGTTCGACCACGGGGTGAACTGAGGTTCAAAAGCGGCCATATGTGCCAGTCGGTTGGCGGCAGAAACAAGCTGGCGCGTGACGTCAGCAGGCTCTTCATCTAAGTCTTGTACCACCGTCTGGGCCGTCTCTAACAAATCCTGTCGATGTGCGAAACGGGTGTGCTCTTCGTTCAAGCTCTCCCACTCTTGGGGCATAGGCTTGAGCCGGTCGAGCTCAGCGATTTGCCACAGGAGTTGCTCTCGCCGCTCTTGGCCTTTTTGGATCGCATTGGCCGCTTGACTCAGTGCGGCTTGCGCTTGTCTCCATGCCTCCCAGGCGGCACACAGAGGCGCTGTTTCGATGAGCGCGTAGCCATCCAGCAAATCAAGTTGGGCCTGTGGCCGCGTCAGGCTGTGCCAGGCGTGCTGCCCGTGGATGTCAATCAGGTGATCTGCAACCGCCTTGAGTTGCGTCATGGTCGCCACCCCGCCGTTGATCCAGCCGCGGCTTCTGCCCTCAGAGTCAATTTGGCGTTTGAGAATCAAGGTCGTTTCGTTCGAAAAGCCTTGCTCATCCAACCAAGAGGCCAGCGAAGGCGGGAGGTCAAACTCAGCTGAGATTTCGCACCGCTTTGCTCCCTGGCGAACCATGTCCGCTTCCGCCCTTTGCCCAAGGACCAGTTGAAGTGCGTCGATCAAAATTGATTTGCCAGCGCCCGTCTCGCCACTCAGTACGGAAAAGCCAGCTCCAAGCTCGAGCTCCAACGTCTCGACGATCACGAAATCACGCAGCGATAAACGGATCAGTGCCATAGGGTGCAGCGCATCAGCGGTGTCAAAATGAGGTCACGCCTTCGTTCCAGTGGAGTTTTTTGCGCAGCGTATCAAAATAGCTCCAACCGAGTGGGTGGAGGAGCTGCAGCGTGAACTCTGATCGGCTGACCCGAATTTGATCACCTGGTAGCAGACTGGTAAAGGACTGCATATCGAAATGCGCGCTGGCATCGCGCGCGGTCACCACTTCAATTTCGATGGTTTGCGAGTCAGGCAACACAATAGGCCGGTTCGAGAGGGTGTGGGGCGCAATCGGAGACAGTACCCAACCATTGATGTTGGGGTGACAAATCGGCCCGCCGGCTGAGAGCGCGTAGGCCGTTGAGCCCGTGGGGGTGGCAATGATCAGACCATCAGCCCTTTGGTTGGCCACCAAGTGTCCTCCGACAGCAACGCGCAACTCGATCATGCCGCCCATGCTCCCGCGGTTGATCACCACGTCGTTGAGCGCGTCGGCCTGAAACTCTTGCCGCGCGTCGCGCCAAATTCCGGCGTGCATCATGCTGCGGTGTTCACTCTGAAAATGACCATCCAACATGGGGGCGAGCGTCTGTTCATAGCCTTCGAATGACACATCTGTGATGAAGCCCAAGCGCCCCTGGTTGATTCCAATCACCGGGATTCCTTGCTTGGCCAGCTCACGCCCGGCGCCCAACATGGTGCCATCGCCTCCGACCACCAGAGCGACATCACAGCGGCGGCCCATTTCGGTCAAAGCGATGGTGGGGTAGGCGTTCAAGCCAGTGTTTTGTGCGGTTTGCTCTTCTATGTAGACTTGGTGATTTCTTTCGTCCAAAAAACGAGCGAGTTTGCCCAACGCCTCTCCCGAGCCGGTGACTTGGTATTTGCCCACAATCGCGACACTGCTGAAGCGATGAGGTGCCGTTGGCTTGTCAATTTGGGTCATACTCAGGTAAAAATAGATCGAAGTCTCCACGTGATTACAACATAGCTTAGCGAAATCCTGATGCTTGATGACCGTGCCAAAGTATTGCTAAAAACGCTGGTTGAACGCTACATCGCGGACGGCCAACCTGTGGGCTCACGCACGCTCTCGAAAGAGACAGGGCTGACCTTGTCGCCCGCGACAATTCGCAACGTGATGAGTGACCTCGAGGATCTCGGCCTGATTGTGAGTCCCCATACGTCGGCCGGCAGAATTCCTACGGCAAAAGGGTACCGGCTTTTTGTCGACACGATGCTGACGGTGCCCGCAGATGACCCGGTCGAATGGCGCAATTTGGCCTCTTCTGAAGGTCTGAATGCCGATCAACCCTCGCGTGTACTGACCCATGCGGCGCAGATGATCTCAAGCCTTTCGCATTTTGTTGGTGTCGTTGTGGTACCCAAAGGCAATGCTGTTTTTCGACACATTGAGTTCTTGTCGTTGTCCGAGCGCAGGGTGTTGGTCATCATCGTCACCCCCGAGGGAGATGTCCAAAACCGGGTGATTCATCCCACGGTGGACTACACGCAGACGCAGCTCACAGAGGCCGCTAATTTTTTAAATGCCCACTACGCGGGATTGACGATCGACACAGTCCGCGCGCGCATCCGCTCCGAAGTTGATTCGCTGCGCGGCGAAATCTCCAGTCTGATGGAGGCTGCGGTGAGTGCGGCGGACGAAGAGGGGGCAGAAGAGGCCGATGTTTTGATCGCTGGCGAGCGGAACTTGTTGTCGATCGACGAGTTTTCTGGCGACTTGAATAACCTGCGTCGAATGTTCGACCTGTTCGAGCAAAAGACCCAGGTGATGCGACTCCTAGACGTATCTGATCAAGCCGATGGCGTGCGCATTTTTATCGGTGGGGAGAGCCAGGTTGTGCCAGTGGAAGATGTGTCAATCGTGTCAGCTCCCTACCAAGTCGATGGACGTGTGGTGGGGCGTCTCGGGGTGATTGGGCCGCAGCGCATGGCCTACGAGCGCATGATTCAAATTGTTAGCGTCACTTCCAAGATGCTGGGCACAGCGCTGAGCCATCACCGCTGAAGGCATAGCCGACTTGGCTTGGCTTGCCCGTTACAATCTCGGGCTGGCGGGCCGTTAGCTCAGTTGGTTAGAGCAGAGGACTCATAATCCTTTGGTCCACGGTTCAAGTCCGTGACGGCCTACCAATACATTCAAAGACTGAAGCCTCGCCGGTGTCAAGGCCGGGGGCTTTTGTTTGAGTGCCCTCTTGGCTTCAGGCCATTTGTCTTGATTTTCGTGAGCCAGGAATCGCGTTGCGGTGTCGACCTGGCGATGAGCGAAAAGGCGGCCCGGTGGCACGCTAGTCTCAAGGGCGATTCTCGAACGCAGCAGACAGCGCCATTTGAGGGTCATCACCGCTCATCAATTTCAGTTTCAACAAGGCCAAGTGCGCCCGGTACAGCGACTGT
>JBEAPX010000052.1:0-12045 GCA_041164205.1 Pseudomonadota bacterium | reverse complement strand
CGACACCAAATGGCATAGATTCCAGTCGCATTGACACTAAACCAAAGTCAGTCAGTCCGCGCTCGAGCGCAAGCCACTACCCCGGTTCATCTCCGGCAAAAATTGAACGGATCGCCTCCCCATCAGTTGCATTTTTGAACTAGACAAAATAAATAGGCTTTTCCCGCTGATTCACTTGGGTGGTGATCGGGCAACAAAAAAGCACCTCACGTTGCCGTGAGGTGCTTTTGATGTGTTTGGTAGGCGCGATTGGATTCGAACCAACGACCCCTACCATGTCAAGGTAGTGCTCTAACCAACTGAGCTACGCGCCTGTCGTTTGTACGAAGCCTCGCATTATAGCCGTGAAAATTCGGTTTTTAACGCCGCCTCGCAGTTTTCACGCCAGAGACCTCCAAAATCGATGCCAGCACTTTGTTCAGCCGCCCAGCCGCGGGCACCTGCACCGTGAACGTCATGTGGGCCTCTCCCTTCACAGAGGCTGTGTGTACGCCAATCACATTGGTTTTTTCCCTGGCAAGCACATCCGATATGTCTCGCAGCAGTCCCTGTCGGTCGTTGGCCTGCACCTGAATATCCACGGGGTACATGGCGTCGACCGATTCGCGCGCCGACCACGCGACGTCAATGATCCGGTCACCATGGGTGCGCTTGAGGTTGAGCAAGTCTTTGCAATCAACGCGGTGGATGCTCACGCCACGGCCACGGGTGACAAATCCTTCAATGGGATCGGGCGGGGCTGGGCGGCAGCATTTGGACAACTGCGTCAGCAACGAGTCCACCCCCACCACCAGCACGCCACCTTTGGGTGTGGTCGGGGCTTCGGCGACTCGCTCGTTCATCCATGCGGGCGTGTCATCTCCGGCCGGTTTGCTGTCCTCTCGCCATTGGCTCTCAATCGCCTTGAGGGACAGCTCGTCCTTACCGACCACTTCAAATAAATCGGCGGCATGATCAAATCCAAGCGAGTGCGCGAGGTCTTCAAGCTTGAGCGCCGTCTTGCCTTCGCGCTGCAGCAGCTTTTCGACCAGTTCACGACCACGCGCCACGTGCTCTTGGGTCGCAAGGGCATTGAACCAAGCGCGGACTTTGGTCCGAGAGCGTTGGCTCACCAGATAGCCTGCCTCTGGGTTGAGCCAATCGCGTGAGGGCCCACCCTCTTTGGCCGCCACAACTTCGACGGTTTGCCCGTTTTGAAGCGCGGTGTTCAACGAGACCAATTGGCCGTCGACCTTGGCGCCGCGGCACCGGTGTCCTAGCTCGGTGTGCACCACATACGCAAAATCCAAGGGCGTGGCACCCGCCGGCAACTCCACGATGGCGGCCTGCGGCGTCAGGACATAGATTTTGTCGTCAAACACATTGGTGCGTGTGCCAGCCAAATCGGCTTGCCACGCCAACAATTGGCGAAGCACCGCAATTTTGGCGTCGTAATCAGAGGCGGCACTGACCCCGGCGTACCCCTTGGCGCCCGCTTCTTTGTAGGCCCAGTGAGCAGCCACGCCACTCTCCGCGTGCTCGTGCATCTCGCGCGTACGGATTTGAATTTCGACCGGTCTTTGCTGCGCGTCCAACACCACGGTGTGAAGGGACTGGTATCCATTGGGCTTTGGCTTGGCGATGTAGTCGTCGAACTCTTCAATGACTGGCACAAATCGCTCGTGGACATGACCCAAGGCCGCGTAGCAGGCATCGATGTCGGGCACGATCACTCGCAATGCACGGACATCGAAGACACGCGAGAACTCGAGCGACTTGCCACGCATTTTTTTGACAATCGAGTAAATGTGCTTGGGTCGCCCCGACACTTCCGCCTGAATTCCTTTGCCTCGCAGCTCTTGTTGCAATGACTCCCGCAGCTGCTGCATATAGAGTTCGCGCTCGGTGCGCTTTTCATCGAGCTGTTTGGCGATCTCTTTGTAAGTGTCTGGTTCGAGGAATCGAAACGCCAGGTCTTCCATCTCCCACTTGATTTGCCAAATCCCCAGACGATTGGCCAGGGGCGCAAACACCTGTAACGCCTCTGCTGCCAGCTGAATATCGCTGACTGTCTTGCTCGCCGCGAAATAACGCAGGGTCTGCAAACGCGACGCCAAGCGCAGCATCACCACGCGCACATCTTTTGAAAACGCAAGCAACATCTTGCGGATGTTTTCCGTCTGAGCTGCCATCAACTCGCTGGGGGCCTCTTTGCGTCGCACTGCAGCAGCTTCAGAGGCCTGGCGTTTGCGGGCTTGGCGCTGCAACGCCACAAGCTTGGAGGTTTGAACGGCCAGCTCGGCGTAGTTGTCATCGAATGCTCTGGCGATCACCTCTCTGGGCTTTTGGAGGTGCTCGCCGGCGTAGACCAAGTAGGCCGCGGCTTGCATCGCAGGTGACCCGCCAATGTGACGCAAGATGTCGGCCACCGCATCCGCGTGATCAAGCAAGTTCTCACCGGTGTCTAAAGTCTGCGCCTGCAGCAAAGGTTCAGCGAACGCCCGGGCACGCTGCAAGGCATCGGCCTGCTTGGACATACCGCCCTCGGCCACCACCATGGCAGCTGATTGGCTGGCTTCGAGAGGGCTATTTGCTTGCATCGTGGTGTGACACCCACCCTAAAAACGCCATCACTGCTTGCTGCTGGTCGGGCGCAATCAAAGTGGGCGCGTGCCCGACACCTTCAAAGGTCACGTGGGTGGCTCTGGGGCCACGCTCGGCCATTGATCGCAAGGTCTGCGGCGTGAGCAAATCTGAGTCGCCGCCTCGAATCACCAGCGTCTTGGCCTCGATCGCGTCATAAGCGGCCCAACTCAAGGCCTCGCCTTGGGCCAGCAACTCATCCACATTGGGCAAGTCCAACATGCCCAAGGGCACCGCGATCGCTGGGTCGTAGTGGAACACCCACCGGCCGTCCCGTTGTCGAAACATGGGGGCACTCAAGGCGTTCCAATCCGCATCGGTGTGCGGCCCAAAACCCGCTGCGATGTCACGCAAATAATTCACGCCGTCTTGCAAGGTCGCAAAGTCAGGCCCCTTGCCCACGTAGCTCGCGATGCGAACCAGTGACGCCTTGGTAATGCTTGGCCCCACGTCATTCAAGATCAGCCGACGGATCGGGCTTTGCGGCAACGAAGCCACGCCCATCCCGATCAAGCCCCCCATACTGGTGCCCACCCAGTCGCAATCAGAGATACCCAGTTTCGACAGCAGATGCAGCATATCGGGCACATACGTCGCGACCGAATACTGCGCGGGATTGGCCAACCAATCGCTGTGGCCCCGACCGGCGACGTCGGGACAAATCACCGTGGCGTGCTTAGCCAGGGTGCGTGCCAGGGCGTCAAAGTCTCGACCCTGCCGAGTCAGGCCATGCACACAAACCACCCAGCGCTCCGGATGGCTGCACTCGGGGTCTTGCCAACGCCAGTACGCCATGCGGCGCACCCCCCCTGTGGCAGCAGCCACCTGTGGGCATTCAACAGTCTCGAGTCTGGGCTCCAACATGGGGCAAAGTCCTACGGGATAATCAGGAGTTCATACCCCAAGCCTTGGCCTGGGGTGCCAGCCATCCATCGTATAGGAATTGAATTTCATCATGCGCACGCTAGCAGGAAAAACAGCATTGGTCACCGGCTCTACAAGTGGCATTGGCTTGGGCATCGCGATGGCCTTGGCCGAACAAGGCGCCAACGTCATGCTCAACGGCTTTGGTGACATTGAGGGTGCCAAGGCAGCCGTGGCCGCCACTGGCGTGCGAGTCGATTACCACGGCGCTGACATGACCAAGCCCAACGAGATCGAAGCCATGATGCAAGCCTGTGCGGCGTCATTGGGTGAGGTCGACATTTTGGTCAACAACGCAGGTATCCAGCACGTGGCCAGCATCGAGGAGTTTCCGGTGGAGCGCTGGGACGCAGTGATTGCCATCAACCTCTCAAGCGCCTTTCACACCACCCGCTTGGCACTGCCCAGTATGCAAGCCAAGGGATGGGGCCGCGTCATCAATGTGGCCTCCGCCCACGGGTTGGTGGCATCGGCACAAAAGAGCGCCTATGTGGCCGCCAAGCACGGCATCGTGGGACTCACCAAAGTCACCGCCCTTGAGAACGCCCAAAAAGGCGTGACCTGCAATGCGATTTGTCCTGGGTGGGTCTTGACGCCGCTGGTGCAAAAACAAGTCGACGCCAAGGCGGCCGCGCTCGGCTTGAGTGACGAAGAAGCCAAACGCCAATTGCTGGCCGAAAAAGAGCCTTCCTTGCAATTCACCACGCCCGAAGAATTGGGCGCACTGGCGGTGTTTTTCTGCTCCGACGCGGCCAAGAACACGACCGGCGTGGCCTGGGCCATGGATGGCGGTTGGACGGCGCAATAAACACACAGCCAGTCGGCTAGTCACACCCACGGCTGTGGGTGCTGCTGAGCCTGAGCGGCAGGCGGCTCGGATGTACACCATCCGGACCGCTGAGCATCACTCGTTGATCACAACCTCAGGCAACAAGCGGCGCACGTCGTCGGGCTGACACAGGGCTGTCCCCGGCGACAACAAGGCGGCGGCCGACGCGGCCATCGCCCACCGCAAGGCCTCTGGCCATGACGCTTCGCGGATCAGCGCCGCCACCAGCCCCCCGACAAAACTATCGCCAGCGCCCACGGTGGTGAGCGCCTGGATGTTGAGCGCTGGTGCGCGCCAAGCGCGATCGGCCAGAATCAAATCGGCGCCGTGCTCACCCAGCGTCAACGCCACCGCAACGGCCTGTCCTTGGGCAATGCACCGGCGTGCCGCAGCCCGCCACTGCGCGGGGGTGGTGAGCGCCTCGCCCGCCCAAGCAGAAAGCTCTCTGAGGCTGGGTTTGAACACATAGACCCCTGCGGCAAGGCCCCGAGCCAGCGCATCGCCTGAGCTGTCCAGCACCAACTTAACCCCGTTGTCACTCGCCCATCGCGCCAGCTCTGCGTACGTGTCGGGTGGCGCGCCCGCAGGCAGGCTGCCACTGGCCACCGCAAAAGCCTGCCCCCGCGCGTGTCTCTTGAACTGCTCCAGGGCACCGCGGCACTCGGCTTCTGACACGGGCGCCATCGGCAGTGTGAACCGGTAGTCGAGTCCGGTCGCTGACTCTCGAACACTCAGCGCGGTGCGGGTCTCTGACTCACACGGGGCGTAAACCGTGTGCACCCCCTCTTCGCGCAGCAAATCTCTCAAGCGTTGTCCCGTCAAGCCGCCCGCGAGGACCACGGCATGGGTTTCCACGCCCAAACGGTGGGCCACGCGAGCCACGTTGACGCCACCTCCACCGGGGTGCGTTTGCGTCGGGCCGCAGCGCATCTTGTGTGTGGGCGAGACGTGGTCGATCGATGTGACCGTGTCGAGCGCAGGATTCAAAGTCAGCGTTGTCAGGCCAGAACCATTGAACACGTCACCCACTCCAAAAACTCGGATTGACCATCAGCACATACAGCCCAGTGCCGACAAAGATACTCAAGAGCGCTTGGCGCAACAGCCACTGCAAGACCATCACCACCGCGATGGCCAGCAGTTCGGCAAATGGCCAGAAGGGGCGGCTTGCATCACCACCGATCACGGTATGAAGCAACAAAATCGCCATGATCGCTGGCGGCAAAAATCCACGCACCTTGGCAACCCAGGGGTACCCGCCCAACCAACGCTCAGCCACAAAAGGCAGCGCCCGCAAGCCCCAGGTGATGGCCCCCATGACCGCGATCCCTAACCACACCTGCGTCGTTGACATCACCTTTGCTCTCCCGCACCTTGGGCAACGCCAGCGCTTTGGTCTTGGGCCGACGCAGGCAGCACCACGGCCAAGCCAACCGTTGCCGCCATGGATAGCAGCAAAGCGTGTTGGGGCATCCAAAAGTACAACAACCCGTAGAGCCCAAGACCGATCAGGACGCTGTGCCAGCGGCCTTGGTGACGCAGTTGCTCAACCAAGAGCACCGCAAACAAGGCGATCAGAGCAAAGTCCAGACCGGCAAAATGGACTCGGGCTGCACTGCCCAGCACGGTGCCCAACAAGGTGCCCAGCACCCACCATGCGTGATTCAGCCCACCAATCCACACCAACCGTTGCGCCGGTGTGTCATGTGGCAAGGTGGTGACCACCGCGTAGGTCTCATCGGTCAGCGCAAACGATTGGTAAGCTCGGGCCCACGCGCCATGGGGGCGCTTATGCAACAAAGACAAACCGTAAAACACGTGGCGAAAGTTGATGGCCAGAGTCGCCAATGCCAAGGTGGTCAGTGACGCGCCGCCTACCATCAGTGGGATCATCATGAATTGCGCCGCGCCGGCATACAGCCACAAACTGGCGAACAAAGGCATCCACCATTCGGCGCCCGCTTGTGTGAACAAAAAACCAAACACCGCACCCAAAGGGATATAGCCCATGGCGACGGGCACAGACAGGCTGAACGTGCTCAATCCGGCAGCGGCGCCCTCAGATTGGATTTGTGCCATCGTTCTACAGGCCAGCAGACTGCATCAACACAATGGCTTGCGCCTCGATGCTGGCACCTGCGCCCACGGGCCCAAGCCCCTCTGCTGTCTTGGCTTTGATATTGACGCACGACACATCCACGTTAAGCACTTGTGCCAAGCGCTCGCGCATCGCTGATTTGAACGGTGCCAGTTTAGGTGCCTGTGCCACGACGGTGGTGTCGACGTTGACGACGCGCCAACCGGTGGCGGCGGCCTGCCGGACCACTTCTTGCAGCAGTTTGGCGGAATCCGCGCCCGCCCACTCGAGCGCGGTGTCTGGGAACATCTCACCAATATCGCCCATTCCGACGGCACCCAAAATCGCGTCCGTCACGGCGTGAAGCAGCGCATCGGCATCCGAATGACCGAGCAGTCCCTTGTCGTGCTCAATCGTGATGCCGCCCAACACCAGTGGGCGCCCAGGAACCAGTAAGTGCGTATCCCACCCTTGCCCCACGCGCAGACTGGGTGTGCTTGATGTGTTCATGTGTGTCCCTTTTGCGCGTTCGCCCGCGCGGCCAACACCGCCTCGGCCAAACCAAAATCGCCTGGATACGTCACCTTGAAATTGGTGACACTCCCCTCCACCAACAGTGGCATCTCGCCCTGTCGCTCCATGGCACTTGCCTCGTCCGTGATGCCCGATAGGGTGCCCGAGAGCGCCTGCAACAAGGCCTCCAGCCGAAACATTTGCGGCGTCTGAGCCAGCCATTTATGGGCCCGATCCACAGTCTCGCGCACCTGCCCCGAGCCATCGGCCTGCTTGAGGGTGTCTGCCAACGGCATCGCCAACAAACCACCCCGGTCTTCCCGAACACAGGTCAAGATCAAACGCTCGATGTCACAGGGCTGGATCAGACAGCGCGCGGCATCGTGAACCAAGACCCAATCGTCCGGCTTGGCGCCAGTGGCGAGCAAGTGGGCCAACCCCGCCTGGACGGACTGGGCCCGCGTGTCGCCACCTTGGCGCACCACATCAAGGCGCGGCTCGTTCAGCGGCCAACGGTCATCCAAGGGCGCCAACACCACGACTGTTCGGTCAATCTGAGGGGTGTTTAAAAAGGCCTCGACGGTGTGCGCCACCAAAGGTCTGCCAGCCAATGCCGCGTATTGCTTCGGCCCAGCAGCACCGGCGCGTGAGCCGACGCCCGCACAGGGAATGACGGCATGGATGGAGTAGGTGTTGCTGTGGCTCATCAGACGGATATTCTAGGGACTTCGATGTCCATTTCCGCCTGACGTGGTCAGCACTTCTACAATCGAGGCCCGAGCCGGGACTCCCTTCGAGCGCTTGTTTTGATTCTCGATGGCCTGCTCCCCAACCACCACAGCACGACATGGATATCCCCAAACTCGCTCCAGGGCGTCGCCACACCACATTGATGCCCCCAGCGGGCAGCGATGCCGCTGGCCTCGCGCAGATCGCCGCCGCCGCCAAATCAAGAGCTGAGCCCGTCTTGATCGTCTGTGCCCAAGCGGTCGATGCGCTGCGTTTGATCGAGGAAATTCCATTTTTTGATCCCGACTTGCGCTGTGCCCTGTTCCCAGACTGGGAGACGCTGCCTTATGACCATTTTTCGCCTCACCATGACCTGATCAGTGAGCGACTCGCGACGCTGTGGCGCATCACACAGCGTGACCACGCTGAGGGCGCAGATGTCGTGATTTTGGGGGCCAGTACAGCCATGTACCGACTTGCTCCTGTGTCATTTTTGGCCGCATACAGCTTTGACTTCAGTGTGGGTCAGAAGCTCAACGAAGCGAAGCTGCGCAGCCAACTGGTCAGTGCGGGCTACAACCACGTGGCCCAAGTCATGAGCCCGGGGGAGTACAGCATTCGAGGTGGCTTGATCGATTTGTTCCCAATGGGTTCAGTGATGCCCTACCGCATCGACCTGTTCGATGACGAAATCGACTCGATCCGAAGCTTTGATCCTGACACCCAGCGCAGCCTCTACCCGATTCCAAGCGTGCGCTTGTTGCCTGGACGTGAGTTTCCAATGGATGAGGACGCCCAGCAGCGGTTTCGCTCGCGTTGGCGCGAAATGCTTGAAGGCGACCCGACCAAGAGTCGCATCTACAAAGACATGGGCAACGGCGTCGCCACCTCAGGCATCGAGTACTACCTGCCCCTCTTTTTTGAGGAGACCGCGACCGTCTTTGATTACGTGGGCAGCGACGCCATGGTGGTGCTTCACGGGGACGTGGAAGCCTCAATGCAGCAGTTTTGGAGCGACACCAAAGACCGGCATCGGCTTTTCCAAAACGATCCTGAACGACCTGCACTGCCGCCCAACGCCTTATTTTTAGACGCTGAAGCCTTTTACACCGCCGCCAATCAACACGCCCAACTGGCGTTGAGGGCAGATGGCAAGCCGCCAAGCGAAGCTTACTGGAGGGCATTGCCCAACATGGCTGCAGATCGGCAAGCAGAAGACCCACTTCAAGCGTTCAAAGGATTTGCGAGCCAGTCCCCACGCACGTTGCTGCTGGCTGAAAGCGATGGCCGCCGCGAGAGTTTGCTGGACTTTTTGCGCAGCCATGGTCTGTCGGTGCCCGCATTTGAAGGCTGGGAATCTTTTGTCGACAGCGGCCAGGCCATGGGCATTGCCGTCTCTAAGCTCTCTCAAGGGTTTTGGTGGCAAACCCACGGGCTGGCATTGGTCACGGAGACAGAGCTGTTCAATGCGCCTGCAACGACGCGGCGCCGCAAACGCCAAGAACAAGCCAGTGATGTCGACGCCCTGATTAAGGACTTGAGTGAGCTGCAGGTGGGCGACCCAGTGGTCCACAACGCCCACGGCATCGGGCGCTATCGCGGCTTGATTCACATGAATATGGACCCCAGTCGGCCGGATGATGTGCAAGAGTTTTTGCACTTGGAATATGCCCAAGAGGCGGTCCTCTACGTGCCTGTGAGTCAGCTGCATTTGATCAGCCGATACACCGGAGTGGGCGCCGACGAGGCCCCTCTGCACCGCTTGGGCAGCGGTCAGTGGGACAAAGCCAAGCGCAAAGCGGCCGAACAAGTCAGAGACACCGCGGCGGAATTGCTCAACATCTATGCACGAAGACAAGCGCGCCAAGGGCACGCTTTTCGATTTGAGCCAGACGACTACGAGCGCTTTGTGTCCGATTTTGGGTTCGAAGAAACCGCCGACCAACGGGCTGCCATTCATGCCGTGGTGCAAGACATGGTCTCGCCCAGACCGATGGATCGGTTGGTGTGCGGCGACGTCGGTTTTGGCAAAACGGAGGTGGCTCTGCGCGCGGCATTTGTCGCGGTCACGGGAGGCAAACAAGTCGCTTTTTTGGCACCGACCACCCTGCTGGCTGAGCAGCACTATCAAACCCTGGTCGACCGGTTTGCCAAGTGGCCCATCAAGATCGCCGAAATGAGTCGGTTTCGCTCAACCAAAGAAATCAATGCGGCCGTTGAAGGCATCAACGCTGGCACGGTAGACATCGTGGTGGGCACGCACAAGCTGTTGTCCAGCAGCGTGAACTTCAAAAACCTGGGTCTCCTCATCATCGACGAAGAGCACCGGTTTGGCGTGCGCCACAAAGAGGCCATGAAGGCTTTGCGCGCTGAGGTGGACGTGCTCACCCTGACGGCGACGCCGATTCCGCGCACCTTGGGTATGGCGCTGGAAGGCTTGCGCGAGCTGTCCATTATTGCGACCGCGCCGCAACGGCGCTTGGCGATCAAAACGTTTGTACGAGACGAAAGCCAGGGCGTGATTCGCGAAGCGGTGATGCGCGAGCTCAAGCGCGGGGGGCAGGTTTACTTTCTCCACAACGAAGTCGACACCATCGAAAACCGCCGGGGCGAGTTGGCAGCCCTCTTGCCCGAGGCTCGCATTGCGGTCGCTCACGGTCAAATGCCTGAGCGCGAGTTAGAGGCCGTCATGCGCGACTTCAACGCACAGCGCAGCAACCTGCTGTTGTGTTCGACCATCATTGAGACTGGCATTGATGTGCCCACCGCCAACACCATCATCATGGCCAGAGCCGATAAATTCGGCTTGGCTCAGTTGCACCAGCTCAGAGGCCGAGTCGGTCGCAGCCATCACCAAGCCTATGCTTATTTACTGGTGCCAGACACGCAGAGCTTAACCAAACAGGCGCAACAACGTTTGGACGCGATTCAACAAATGGAAGAGCTGGGCTCAGGGTTTTACTTGGCCATGCATGACCTCGAGATTCGAGGGGCCGGCGAAGTGCTCGGCGACAACCAAAGCGGCAACATCATGGAGGTCGGCTTCCAGCTGTACAACGATATGCTCAGCCAGGCAGTCGCCGCCCTCAAATCTGGCAAGGAGCCGGACTTGTTGGCGCCCATGGCCGCCGCCACCGACATCAACTTGCACGCGCCAGCCCTGTTGCCTGACGAATACTGCGGCGACGTGCACCTGCGCTTGTCGTTCTACAAAAAGCTGGCCACCGCCAAGGACAGCCAAACCATCGACAGCTTGCTCGAGGAACTGGTTGATCGCTTCGGCAAGCCCACTGCCCCGGTGCAGACCCTCATTGACGTCCATCGCTTGCGGGTGATGTGTGAGCCCTATGGCGTTGTCAAAGTCGACGCGACTCCAGGTGTCACTCTGATCACATTCAAAGCCAGTGCGCCGATTGATCCCTCGGCGATCATTGGCTTGATTCAACGCAACCGCCACGTGAAATTGGCGGGCAACGACAAACTTCGCATCGAAAAGGCACTCGATGACCCCAAAGACCGCGCCCAACTGGTCAGGGACACCTTGCGCCAGCTCGGGCAGCCTCTAGCCATTACCGCTTGACACCATGACCAACGCCCAAGAAATTGCCCCCGGCCTCGTTGTTCAAAATCTGCCCGCTCGGCTTGATTGGGCGCACTACAAGCTGATCGCGTTCGACATGGACTCGACCTTGATCAACATCGAGTGCATCGACGAAATCGCCGATGCCGCTGGCCGAAAGGCCGACGTTGCCGCCATCACCGAAGCGGCAATGAGGGGCGAAATCACAGATTTCAAAGACAGTCTTCGCCGCCGCCTCGCGCTTCTTAAGGGCGTGCCCGTGGCGCATCTGGAGTCGGTGTACCAAGATCGTCTGCGCCTCAACCCCGGGGTGGAAGCCTTGATCGAGCGCTGCCACGCCGAGGGCCTCAAGGTTCTGTTGGTGAGCGGTGGGTTCACTTTTTTTGCCGAACGCCTGCGCCAGCGGCTGGCCATTGACTGGGTGCGCAGCAACGCCCTCGAGATCGAGGCGGGACGCCTGACGGGTGAACTGATCACCCAAAGTTGGGGCGATATTTGCGACGGCGCCATGAAGCGCCAAACCTTGCTGGACCTGTGCAGCCTGATGGGCATTGCGGCAGACCAGTCCATCGCCGTTGGCGATGGGGCCAACGACCTCCCCATGATGGGGGCGGCGGGCCTGTCAGTGGCCTACCATGCCAAACCCAAAGTGCGTGAGCAGGCACAGGTGGCGATCAACACCGGCGGCTTGGACCGCCTACTGGACATCTTGGCATAGCCATAAGCCGCCAGTGGGACTTGTCCGCCGCCCATTGATGGTCAGGTGACAGC
>JBEAPX010000051.1:0-27185 GCA_041164205.1 Pseudomonadota bacterium | reverse complement strand
GACCTCACACACCCAATGCGGGTGGTGGAACTTTCGCTGATCTTTACCCTCAAAAACCATATGCTTGTCGTGATCAGACCTGACCATCGCCCGGCGCGCCTGGTGTGGTTGACTCGTGCGTGCGCGCCGCACAGCTGGTTATCCATGCGTCAAGCCGTTTGGGCGTCCGTTCGGGTTGAGTCACATCCGTCGGTCGTGAGGGGGCAGTGACCATGAGCGAAGGCCCCACGGGTGGCAGCGGTGCGCCGCCTAAGTCATCAGGTGATGACTGGTTGGTGCGGCGATGCTTGGCGGGGGAGACCCGCGCATTTGATGCGCTGGTGATCAAGTACCAGACACGTGTCCAGCGACTGATCGCGCGCTGGGTCCGTGACCCCCATTGGGTTGAGGATTTAACCCAAGAGACTTTCATCAAAGCCTACCGCGCTCTGCCCGATTTCAGGGGAGATGCGCAGTTTTATACCTGGCTTTATCGCATTGCTGTGAACACGGCGAAAAAGCATTTGATGGTCCAAGGCAAAAAGCCTCAGTTGATGGCTTCGCCCCCTCCAGACGAAGGCGATGAAACTTTTTCGGCTCACGGGGACTCTACAGAACAGTACACCGATCACAACACGCCAGAGTCGGTGCTGGCCAGTCAAGAGATTGCCCAAGCGGTGGAGCGGGCTTTACAAGCACTACCGGATGATCAGCGTGAAGCGGTGACTTTGAGAGAGGTGGAAGGCATGAGCTATGAGGACATTGCAGCTGTCATGGATACCCCCATTGGGACCGTTCGCTCTCGCATCTACCGAGCGCGTGAAGCCATTTCTAAAGTCATTCGACCGATGTTGATGTACTCCACAGGAAAGCGTTGGTGAATTCCATGTCTGAACAGTCCTCACATGAATGGCTTGCAGCCCTGCAAGACGATGAGCTCGAGCGTTGGCCAGAAGGTCAGTCGTTGGATGAGTTGGCATTGATGACATGGAGGCAGCACCTCCAAGTTGCTGCGTTGGTGCGAGGCGAGGCGATAGCTGAGCCATCAAGTACACAGCGCTTGTTGGATGCGGTTCGTGCAGCGCAGGTCGCAGACGGCCTTGGCGAAAACACCAGATCAGCGATGCCACGGGTTGCAGGGCCCTCTGAGGTTCGTGGCGCAGGCGAGGGATATCCGGCGCCCATCGGTTTAGAGCCTCGCCTGGCTGCAGCCAATGAGCCGCGTTATGCGTGGTCATGGGCGGCGGCGGTGATGCTGGCAGTTGGCGTATGGGCTTGGTGGCCTCAGGCCAATCCAACGCAAAACACAATCGTGGCTCAAGAGGCAAGCTCACCGGAGCGCCAGGCCAACGGCACACTGGCCCAGCCAGCTGCACCTTTACTGGCCTCGGAGGGTGTATTGCGTGACCCGCAACTGGATGCTTTGCTGCAAAGCCACCGCCAATGGGGCGGCGGAGCAGGGCTGGTATTCCCTGCAGGGTATGTGCGCAACGTGGCTTTGGAGCGGTGAGGTGAATGTGATGTCGCGATTGGCCAAGCACATCCTCGCCCTCCTGAGGTGCTGTCTGTATACCCGAGCCATCGACCGGCGTCTGTTTGGGTGGGCTGTGCTGAGGCAATGCGCCGGTGTGATGGTTGTCTTTGTGCTGGGTAGCCAGGCGCCAGTTCAGGCTGCTGAACAAGACCTATCGGTATGGCTCAAGTCACTTCACGACGCGCCACTGAAGCACACCTATCAAGGAACCATGGTCATCAATGTGGACGCTCAGATGGTTACTGCGCGCATTGCGCACGCATTGGAAGAGGGCGTTCCGGTGGAGCGTGTGGATGTCCTGACGGGGCAGTCACGCACTTCGTTTCGCCACGGCAGTCGCGTGATCACGCTGTGGCCCGAATCGAAGCGATGGGTGAGCGAGAGCCGAGAAGATCTGGGTGTCTTTCCTGGCGCCACTGGGGTCGCGCTCGAACGGGTCAGTCAGTTTTATCGGCTAAAGGATCTTGGTGACGATCGGGTTGCCGGTCGCAAAGTCCGTGCATTTGAGATCTTTCCCAGCGACGATATGCGCTGGGGTTACCGTGTGTGGCGCGACCAAAACACGCACCTGATCGTCAAGATTCAGACCCTATCAACGCAGCCACAGCAAGTTTTAGAGCAGTCCGCATTCACCACACTAGAGACAGGTCAGACCGTGGACGCCGCTCCGATTTTGCGCGACAGTCAACCGCCTCAAGGCTATGAGGTGAGCCAACTGGAGGTGCGGCCAGTGCGTCCCGAGACCATGGGGCTGCGCTATGTGGCTGGTCCGCCTGGTTTTCTGCCGATGCGGGCCCAACTGCCTAAAGACCAACAAGCCCCGCAACCACAGCTGCCGCTCCAATGGCTTTTCTCGGATGGACTGGCGAGTGTGTCGGTCTTTTATGAGCCCAGTGCCCATGTCGGCGCAGCGACTGTGGAGCGCGCGATTCGCCAGGGCGCGACGCACACCCTCCTGCGTGAGACCCAAGATATGCGGCTGACGTTGGTGGGAGAGGTTCCTTTACAAACCTTGGTTCAGATCGCCAATGGCATCCGACTGGATCGATGAAAGAACGCCTCTAGAAAAATAGATCGTCGTCGCCAAATACATCACACGATGGAACTTTGTCAGCACGACCAGCCTCTTACGCTACAAGCAGGTCGATAGACCGCTGGCACACGAAAGGAAGTTTGCAATGATTCAAATTCGGCACACTGGCACAACCGCAAAGCCAACGCGTTGGCCCTCGCTCTTGGCTGCGATGGTGGTGTCCGCAGCGATGGTGACCTCATTGACAGTGGTGCCAAGCGCCCAAGCAGCGACTGGCTCTTCGCAGGCGGCTCCCTTGCTGGTGCAAGGCCTCCCCGATTTCACGTCGCTCGTCGAGGCGGTAGGTCCATCGGTTGTGAACATCCGGACGACTGAGAAAGTCAAAGCACAGCGCGCGGGACCTGGACTTGACCCCAATATGCTGGAATTTTTTAAGCGATTTGGCGTCCCGATTCCTCCCGGGTTGGGAGAAGGTCAGCCGCAAGAACCCGGGGGTCAAGAGTCAAGGCCTCACGGCATTGGTTCTGGCTTCGTGTTGAGTGCAGATGGCTACATTTTGACCAATGCCCACGTGGTTGATGGCGCTGACGAGCTGATCGTGACACTGCCTGACAAACGTGAGTTCAAAGGCAAAGTGGTGGGTGAGGATCGCCGCACCGACGTGGCATTGGTCAAGATTGATGCCAACAATCTGGCGCCTGTCCAAGTTGGCGACGCTCAGGCACTGAAAGTTGGGGAGTGGGTGATGGCGATTGGTTCGCCTTACGGATTGGCGAACACGGTAACTGCGGGAATTGTGAGCGCCAAACAGCGTGAGACTGGTGATTATTTGCCTTTTATCCAGACGGATGTGGCGATCAATCCGGGAAATTCCGGCGGCCCTTTGATCAATATGCGGGGCCAGGTGGTGGGGATCAACAGCCAAATTTACTCTCGCTCCGGTGGCTTCCAAGGCATCTCCTTTGCCATTCCGATTGACGAGGCTGTTCGCGTGTCAAAGCAATTGCAGGCCCAAGGTTTCGTGACGCGTGGACGCATTGGGGTGGCCATCGATGATGTCACCAAGGAAGTGGCAGAAGGCGTTGGCTTGGATAAACCTCGCGGCGCGTTGGTTCGTGGCGTTGAGAACGGCTCACCTGCGGCTAAGGCGGGGTTAGAGCCTGGAGATGTGATCCTCAGTTTTGATGGCAAGACCATTGAACAGACGCCAGATTTGCCCCGTGTGGTGGGCAACACCAAACCAGGCACGCGCTCTGCTATCGTGGTGTGGCGCGATAAAAAAGAGGTCAACCTCAAAATCACCGTGGGTGAATTCAAACGCGCAGAGAAGCAGGCATCGAAGACCGGCGAGGCCACGCCTGACCAGTCGACTGTGATTGAAAGCGTTGGGCTGAAGGTGCGTGGTTTGAATCGCGATGAACTCAAAGAGAAAAACGTTCCGCATGGTGTGTTGATTGAAGGTGTGAGTGGCTTGGCTGCCAATGCAGGCTTAGAAGCAGGCGACGTCTTGCTGGGCGTGGCGAACCGCAAGATTCACACTGTTCAAGAGCTGGCCACTGTCCTGACCCAGCTCAAAAAAGCCAAGACCATCAGCGTCCTGTATCAGCGTGGCGAGTGGGTTCAGTACGGCATGATTCGCCGGTAAATGGGGCTCACGGGGCGTGCGGTATTTCACAATATGAACTTTGGAAAAATTTTTCAAGGATCAACGCCCTGTGAACAATTCCCAGCTGATCTGATTGGTAAAACCGTTAGAATTGATGCTTGCGCGCAACAAGCCACTTTCCCGCGATTCATCTGGTGAAATTGCCGTCTAAAACAGGCGGCGAAAAATAAACTTTGTGAGTGTTTGCTCAACCCTCTGATTGCCCCAGGCTTAAGTTTTTGTCTGTGGATAACATGTGGATAGTAGCAAATTCAAATCCCCACAAACCCGCGGGAATCGCCCTAGGGGCGGGGCTTTTGCCTAAAATGACCATCCAAGCTAATCGCAGTTGCCAATGATTTCTTGGTTGGGGCGCGTCGTCACAGGCGCGCCTTTTTTTATGTCGAATTTCGACCTCTTTGTTTGTACATGAATCACATTCGCAACTTCTCTATCATCGCGCACATCGACCATGGCAAGTCCACACTTGCTGATCGATTGATTCAAACGTGCGGAGGCCTCAGCTCGCGTGAAATGAGTGAGCAAGTGCTGGACTCAATGGACATTGAGAAGGAACGTGGCATCACCATCAAGGCGCAAACGGCTGCGTTGCAGTACAAGGCGCGCGATGGTCAAATTTACAACCTCAACTTGATCGACACGCCGGGCCATGTTGACTTCTCTTACGAAGTCAGTCGCTCACTGTCAGCGTGTGAAGGGGCCTTGCTGGTGGTCGATGCCTCCCAAGGTGTCGAGGCGCAAACGGTGGCCAACTGTTACACCGCGCTTGATCTGGGCGTAGAGGTTTTACCGGTCCTCAACAAGATTGATTTGCCTGCGGCTGACCCCGACAACGCCAAACTTGAAATCGAGGACGTGATTGGCATTGATGCAACCAATGCCGTGGCTTGTTCGGCTAAAACCGGACTTGGGGTCGATGAAATTCTTGAGCTGGTAGTTGCCAAAGTACCGCCACCCAAGGGCGATCCGGATGGCCCATTCCGAGCCATGATCATCGACAGCTGGTACGACGCCTATGTGGGTGTGGTGATGCTGGTGCGCGTCATCGATGGACGATTGGCAAAGGGTGAAAAGATCAAATTAATGTCCAACGGCTTGACCTATTTTGCGGACAACCTTGGCGTGTTTACCCCTCACGATTTGCCTCGCCCTTCGCTAGAGACGGGTGAGGTGGGGTACATCATTGCTGGCATCAAAGAGTTGGCGGCGGCTAAGGTGGGCGATACCGTCACCGTGATTCGCGGCGGATCTGCGGGTGTTCACTTCACTGCCACAGAGGCGCTGCCTGGCTTTAAAGAGGTCAAGCCACAGGTGTTTGCGGGTCTTTACCCGACAGAGGCCAGCGAGTTTGATGCGCTGCGCGATGCGTTGGAAAAGTTGCAACTCAACGATGCCGCACTTAAATTTGAGCCCGAAGTGTCACAAGCCTTGGGCTTTGGGTTCAGATGTGGATTTCTGGGTCTTTTGCATATGGAAATCGTGCAAGAGCGACTCGAACGCGAATTTGATCAAGACCTGATCACCACCGCGCCATCGGTTGTGTACCAAGTGACCACTGGAGACGGAGTCACCACCACCGTCGAGAGTCCCGCGAAAATGCCAGAGCAGGGGCGAATCCAAGAAATTCGCGAGCCCATCATGACGGTGCACCTCTACATGCCGCAGGACTACGTGGGTGCAGTCATGACGCTTTGCAATCAAAAGCGTGGCGTTCAGATGAATATGCAGTATCTGGGCAAGCAAGTGCTGTTGACCTACGAGCTGCCATTGGGCGAGATCGTGTTGGACTTTTTTGACCGTTTGAAGTCTGTATCGCGGGGCTACGCGTCGATGGAGTACGAATTCAAGGAATACCGTCCGTCCGACGTGGTCAAGGTGGATATGTTGCTGAATGGTGAGCGTGTCGATGCCTTATCGGTGATCGTCCATCGATCCCAAGCCCAGCACAAAGGTCGAGCAATTGCCTCCAAGATGCGAGAAGTGATCTCTAGGCAAATGTTCGACGTCGCCATTCAGGCCGCGATCGGTGGCAATATCTTGGCACGTGAAACCGTCAAGGCGTTGCGCAAAAATGTGCTTGCCAAGTGTTACGGCGGCGACGTTAGCCGTAAGCGCAAACTGCTGGAAAAACAAAAGGCAGGCAAAAAGCGCATGAAACAAATTGGCTCTGTAGAAGTGCCTCAGGAAGCATTCCTGGCCATCTTGCAAGTAGAGGATTAAATGCAACAAGCAATGAAATGGATCGCCATCGCTGCCATGGCCATGTTGGCGGTGTTCGCCGTGGCCTGGTATGCCAATGCGGTTTATGGCGACTTTGCATTGGTGCTCATGATTGTGACTGCCTTCACTGGCGTCTATTGGCTTGCAGAAAAGTCAGTGTTCTTGCCAGCCCGCCGCAATGCAGCGGCGCAACTCAAAACCCAACTTGAGCAGCGGCAGCAGCAACTGGCGGTTCAGGGCTTGCGCAGCGATGAGGTTGATGTGCAGGCCGAGCAGCAGAAGCTGTTGATGCAGCCGTGGTGGTTGGACTGGACCGCCGGTTTATTCCCTGTCTTGTTGGTTGTGTTCGTCTTGCGATCCTTCGTGGTGGAACCCTTCAAGATCCCATCTGGCTCAATGGTTCCAACCCTGCGCGTTGGGGACTTGATCTTGGTGAGCAAGTTTCACTATGGCATCCGATTGCCAGTTGCTAACACCGTGCTCATTCCTAACCACAAGCCCCAAAAAGGCGATGTGATGGTGTTTAGGTTCCCCCCAGACCCTCGCCTGGACTACATCAAGCGTGTGGTTGGCGTGCCCGGTGATAAAGTGACTTACGTCAACAAGCAGCTCACTATCAATGGTGAGCGACTGCCCCGTGAGGAATTAGGAGAGTTCTTCGATAGCGACAGCATGAGGTACAGCCAGCAATACAGCGAAGTACTCGGTGGCGTGAAACATCAGTTGTTGAATGACAAAAATCGACCTGCATATGTGAATGGTCCAAGCGAATTCCCGTTCAAGGAACAATGCATTTACAACGCGCAAGGCTTTGAATGCACCGTGCCAGAGGGTCACTATTTCATGATGGGTGACAACAGAGACAACTCTTTAGACTCTCGGTATTGGGGTTTTGTGCCAGAGAAAAATATCGTCGGCAAAGCCTTTTTTGTGTGGATGAACTTCAGTGACCTCGGTCGCATCGGTGCCTTTGACTAAGCCGACCTGCCACTCAAAGGGCGACAAAGCGACCCTTCAACAAGCCTTGGGATACACCTTTCGTGATCCCAAATGGCTGGAGCGCGCGCTCACCCACCGCAGTTTCAGTGCAGACCACAATGAACGCCTCGAGTTTTTGGGCGACGCCGTATTGGGACTGGCGGTCTCTACCGCTTTGGTGAGCCGCTGGCGAGATTTGCCAGAAGGCGATCTCTCACGCGTGAGAGCCAACTTGGTCAAACAGCCTACTTTGGCTGAATTGGCGCAACGCATTGGCCTAGAAGAATACTTGCGACTGGGTAGTGGTGAAATGCAGTCCGGGGGCCGACAGCGCCCGAGTATCCTGGCTGACGCCCTTGAAGCATTGCTGGGCGCAGTCTACTCTGATGGCGGTTTCGAGGCTGCCACTGCAGTTGTCGAAAAGCTATACAGCTCATGGTTCACGCAAGACAAGTTGGATGCCATGGGCAAAGATTCGAAAACGACATTGCAAGAGTGGCTGCAGGGCCGCAAAATGGCCTTGCCGGTGTACCAAGTTCTGGGCACCGTTGGGTTAGCACATGAACAGACATTCCAAGTGAGTTGCCGCGTTGAGGAGCTTGCCTTGGAATCCCGTGGTGAAGGCACGTCGCGCAGAGAGGCTGAGCAACAAGCTGCCAGCGCCATGTTGCAACGCTTGCCCACAGCCACTAAACGCACACACCCAAAGCCATGAGCGCTGAAAACCCAGACACGCCTGAATCACAAAGCGACCTCGAGGCCATGCTCGCACGCGCGCTCGGCAAGGCCGTTCCTGCGCCCGCTGAACCGCATACCACCGACGCGCCTGAGACGCCAGAGCCCGAAGATGAGTCGCCGCGACGCTGCGGCTTGATTGCCATCGTGGGCAAGCCCAACGTAGGTAAATCCACTTTGCTGAACGCCTTGGTGGGCCAGAAGCTTTCCATCACGTCACGCAAAGCCCAGACCACTCGCCATCGCATCACAGGCATATTGACGCAAGCCGGCGTTCAATATGTTTTTGTCGACACACCAGGCTTTCAAACCCGGCACGGCAAAGCACTTAACCGCTCGCTCAATCGCACAGTGACCGCTGCTGTGGGCGATGTCGATCTGATTTTGTTTGTGGTGGAGGCCACCCGATTTGGGTTGGATGATGCGCAAGTGCTGGCGCTGTTGCCCAAAGACAAGCCGGTGCTTCTGGTGGGGAACAAATTAGACAAGGTACACCGCCGTGCTGACGTCTATCCTTGGCTGCAAGGGATGCAAGAGCGATTCCCCTTTGCCGAGTACATCCCCATGTCTGCTAAGCAGCCAAAAGATTTGAAAAAGCTCTTGCAAACGTGCGCCACCTACTTACCCGAACAAGATTGGTTTTACGGTGCCGATGAACTGACCGACAAGTCTCAGCGATTCATGGCCACCGAGATTGTCAGAGAAAAGCTGTTTCGCCTCACGGGTGACGAATTGCCCTACACCTCAACGGTCGTCTTAGATGAGTTCAAAGAAGAAGGCACGATGCTGCGCATCGCTGCCACCATCGTGGTTGAGCGCGACGGTCACAAAGGCATGGTCATTGGCGATGGCGGCGAGCGACTCAAACGCATTGGCACAGAGGCTCGGGTAGAAATGGAAAAGTTGTTTGACCAAAAAGTTTTCCTTCAGCTTTGGGTGAAGGTCCGCTCGGGTTGGTCCGACGACGAAGCGCGCGTGCGTTCTTTCGGTTACGAGTGAAGTCATGGCACTGGCCAGCCGGGTCCACGACGAACCTTGCTACATTCTCCACCGCTATGACTGGAGTGAGAGCAGCGTCATCTTAGAGACGTGGTCTCGCCACCATGGCCGAGTGGCTTTGGTTGCCAAAGGTGCCAAAAAGCCCAACTCTCAATGGCGTCCAGTGCTGCTTCCACTGCAGGCCTTACAACTCGATTGGTGGGGAGACGCTGAAATCCGCACCCTCAAGTCGGCTCGATGGGCTGGCGGCGCAGTGATGCCCGCAGGTGATGGCTTGCTTGCAGGTCTCTATCTCAACGAGCTCCTGATGCGCACCATGGCGCGCGATGACCCGCACCCTGAATTGTTCGACGCCTATACACAAGCGGTCGGCACCTTGCGCGATGAGGCCTTGCGCTCTGGGGCGCTGCGAGCACTTGAATTGCATTTGCTCAAGGCCTTGGGGGTCTTGCCTAGCCTTGCTGTCCATGGCACGACCCACAAGGCATTGGACGATGCGCGCGCATTCAAGTTAGAAGCTGAGGCTGGACTCCAAGCTGTGCTCACGCAAGGACTCACTGGTGACATTTGGAAGCGCCTAGAGGATGCGCTGCAAACTGTAGATCGATGGCCTTCATTGCTTGAAACATGTCAGGCTCACGAGTCCATTTTGCGTCCACAATTGCGCCAAGTGCTTCACCACCACAGCGGCTTGACGGTTTTTCGCACACGCCAATTGTGGCGAGATGTTGCCCAAGTTGGACGGCGCGCCAAGGCGATGCCCAATATAGACACTTGATAGAAAGTGCTTTGAATGTCTCAGATTCACCCTGCCACCACCGCGTTATCAGTCAACGTCAACAAAGTGGCGTTGTTGCGCAACTCGCGCCACCTGGATATTCCGAACGTGCTGCGTGCCGCTCGTACATGTTTGGAGGCGGGCGCCCAGGGCATCACGGTTCACCCTAGACCAGATGAGCGACATATCCGCTCCAGCGATGTCGTTGAATTGGCAGGTCTCATGCAGGCATGGCCCAATGCGGAGTACAACATCGAAGGCAACCCGTTCCACAACCTGATGGCACTGGTTGAGCAGCATCGCCCGCACCAATGCACTTTGGTGCCAGACAGCACCGACCAATTGACCTCAGACCATGGCTGGGATCTGCCCAAGGACAACGAACGCCTGCGTCCAGTCATTGCGCAATTGAAATCCTGGGGGGTGCGTGTCAGTCTGTTCATGGACCCCATCCCGAGCGCGATGGCGCAAGCCAAAGATTTGGGAGCAGATCGCGTCGAGTTGTACACAGAAAGTTATGCTCATGCGTTTGCTCAAGGGCGCGCTGACTCTGTGCTGGCCGCCTATGCACAAACGGCTAAGGCCGCTCACGCGGCAGGGATCGGCATCAATGCCGGGCACGATTTGAGCTTGGATAACCTGCCGGTTTTCTTGCAACAGGTTCCTAATGTCCTCGAAGTCTCGATCGGCCACGCCTTCATCGCCGATGCATTAGAGGTGGGCTACAGCGCGGCAACTCAGGCTTACTTGGAGGCCATACGCCGAGGGCACGGAGTTTCTCAGTGATCGTTGGCATTGGAACCGATGTATGCGATGTGCGTCGCATCGCGGCGACTGTGGAGCGCCGCGGGGAGCGTTTTGCTCAGCGCGTTTTGGGTGACCAAGAGTTGCTGGTGTGGCGTGCAAGGACCACGCGCAGCAAGGAGCGAGGTGTGCGCTACTTGGCCACTCGGTTCAGTGCCAAAGAGGCTTTTTCAAAGGCGGTTGGCCTAGGTATCAGGATGCCAATGGCGTGGTCGCGTTGCGAAATTCTGAATCACCCGAGTGGCCAGCCCTACATTCAATTGAATGGTGAGTTGGCAGATTGGGTTGAGCGTCAGGGCTGGAGCATCCACGTCTCCGTCACTGATGAAACTGATTACGCCGCCAGCTTTGTGGTGGTCGAACGAAAGTCCTGAATGACAATGCATGCTCCTCTGATGATCGATGTGGCGGGACACTCGCTGACCGCTGCTGACAAAAAACGTTTGAGTCATCCGCTGGTCGGTGGCGTCATTTTGTTTGGACGCAATTGGAAAGACCGCAGCCAACTCACGCGCTTGTGCCGACAAATCAAGCAAGTTCGCAAGGATTTGCTGATCACAGTCGACCATGAAGGGGGGCGTGTCCAGCGTTTTCGCACCGATGGCTTCACCCACCTGCCTTCCATGCAAACGCTAGGCAGAATGTGGATGACTGACACAGAGGGCGTGGGCAGTGGGGCACTCCACGCCATGGATGTGGCTACTGCGGCGGGTTATGTGCTGGCGTCAGAGTTGCGTGCGTGCGGTGTAGATTTGAGTTTCACGCCAGTGATTGACTTGAATTACGGCCACAGCGAGGTGATCGGAGACCGATCGTTCTCTGCAGACCCTCGCGTGGTGACGGCGTTGGCCCGAAGCTTGATGCATGGGCTGGCATTGGCGGGAATGCGCAACTGCGGCAAGCATTTTCCAGGTCATGGTTACGTGGCAGCAGACAGCCACGTGGATACGCCAGTCGACGTCCGAGCGCTCGAGGAAATTTTGTCAGTCGATGCGTCGCCCTACGGACACTTGCGCTCCGCGTTGGATTCAGTCATGCCAGCCCACGTGATCTACCCACAAGTCGACAGCCGACCTGCCGGATATTCACGCCGGTGGTTACAAGACATTTTGCGAGGGCAATTGTCTTTTGGTGGCGTGATTTTCAGTGACGATTTGTCGATGGAGGGTGCACGCCAAGTGGACGGTCGGCAGTTGGATTTTGTCGCCGCTGCAGAAGTGGCCTTGCAGGCCGGTTGCGATATGGTGCTCTTGTGTAATCAGTGTGTTGTCGACGAAGGCCGTCCGATCGACCAACTCATCGATGGATTGTCAGAGGCGTTGTTGCGCGATCGTTGGCGCCCAAATCTGATCAGTGAAAATCGACGATTAGATTTGCTACCTCACGGTGACGCGCTGGCTTGGGATGATTTGATGGTCCAAGCCCGTTACCAGCAGTCGTTGGCGATGCTATCGGAGTGCGCTCAGTAACTCAAGCCCATCTCGTCTAATTGATCGCCGATCAGCTCGAGGCGAATCAATGGACTTTCGATGGTGAGCAGACGCAGCTTCAAGTCGTTGGGCAAGGGCAGTAATTCAGCCCAGCGGTTAGCGACCCAGCCCGCGTTTTCCCATTCAGGCGCACCGTGCTCTGGGGGCTGACTGACGCCCATGGCATCAGGGTACTCTTGGTATAGGCGGCCAAGCACATCGCTCAACGCGTCACTGATGTGGCTCAATTCTGAAGGAATGGTGACGCGCTTGTCTTGGTGAATCATCGCGGTGTCACCGACCCAAAGCCCTAGGGGACCTTTTTCGCATCGGTCTATTCGCACCCGCTCCCCGCCGCGACAGATGATGCGCAACAAGCCAGGTTTGACGACCGCCACGTGTTCAATATGCGCGAGCGTGCCGGTGTGATGAAAGCGCTCCTGTTGGTAGGTCTCTTCACCGGTCGGGTCAGGACGCTGGATTTCATCGCCGTCATGCAGGCAGGCCACGATGAATGGAGTACCTTCCTTTTCGCAGCGCTGCACCATATTCAAGTAGCGCACTTCAAACACTTGCAAAGGGATGATCCCTTGCGGAAATAAAACAGTGTTGAGTGGAAAGATCGGCAGATTCACGCCACTGCGTCCGCGTTCAGACCAGAGAGCATGGCCAGTTGGTGGGCGACCGATGCACGCAATTCGCGCCGATCGCAGATCATGTCGACCGCCCCTTTTTGCTGCAAAAACTCCGCGCGCTGAAAACCTTCAGGCAAGGTCACACGCACTGTGTTCTCGATCACGCGTGGCCCTGCAAAGCCGATCAATGCCTTGGGCTCGGCGATGACGACATCGCCTACAAAAGCAAATCCAGCGCTCACGCCGCCCATGGTGGGGTCGGTGAGCACGCTGATGTAGGGTAAGCGCTTCTTGGCCAGTCGAGTCAACGCTGCATTGGTTTTGGCCATTTGCATCAAAGACAACAAGCCCTCTTGCATCCTCGCCCCTCCGGTCGCGGTGAAGCAGACAAAACCACATTTGTTTGCAATGGCATGTTCCACCCCGCGCACGAACCGCTCACCGACGACGCTGCCCATGCTGCCGCCCATGAACTCAAACTCGAATGCAGAAGCGACGACTGGGATTCCCATCACGCTCCCGCTCATCACCACCAGGGCATCTGTTTCACCCGTGTTGTTCTGCGCCTCTTTCAAGCGTTGGGGGTACTTGCGGCTGTCTTTGAATTTGAGGGCATCAGTGGGCTCGACTTCCTGAGCCAAGTCGAGACGGCCGTCCTCGTCTAAAAACTGATCGAGGCGTGTGCGGGCATCGATGCGATGGTGGTGGTCACAGTGCGGACAGACATTTTGATTTTTCATCAAATCTGATTGGTAGAGGACCGCCTCACAGCCGGCGCACTTGGTCCATATGCCCTCAGGAACACTGCGGCGACTGCTTGTGGCTTCGCGCTGGCCCAGCTTGGGTGGCAGCAGCTTAGATAACCATGACATGTTGTTTCTCCTCTGACCGGCCGGTCAACGTTAGCTTTGATCCAAAGCTTGTCGAATTTCTTGGACGAATGCAGAAACTGCAGCAATGCCCTGATCGGCACTCTTGTCTTGCAGCAACTGGATGATTTTGGTCCCGATGATGACGGCGTCGGCGTTTTCGCCAACTGCCCTGGCTGTCTGTGCGTCGCGGATGCCAAAGCCGACACCCAGCGGCAGCTGGATATGCTGGCGGATTCGGGGCAGCATGGCGTTCACCGCGTCGGTATCCAGCGCCCCAGAGCCCGTCACACCCTTGAGCGACACGTAGTAGACGTAGCCACTGGCGATGCGGCCAACGTGGGCCATGCGTGCGTCGGTCGAAGTGGGGGCCAACAAAAAGATCAAATCCATGTCCGCTGCACGCAGCGCTTGAGCGAAATCCTCACACTCTTCCGGCGGATAGTCCACCACCAACACCCCATCGACACCGGCGGACTGGGCGTCCTTGACGAACGCACCTTGTCCGTGCACGTAGTCGTATTGCTCCACTGGATTGGCGTAACCCATCAAGACCACTGGCGTCAGTTTGTCATCGCGGCGAAACGCTTGCACCATGCCCAGCACCTGAGTCATGCCGATCCCGAGCGCCAAGGCCGCTTCGCCAGCCTGTTGAATGACGGGACCGTCAGCCATCGGGTCTGAAAAAGGCACGCCCAATTCGATGATGTCTGCGCCCGCTTCGACCATGGCGTGCATCAAACGAGGCGTGATATCGCCCTGTGGAAATCCGGCCGTGACGTAGGGGATGACGGCCTTGCGGTTGTGGGCCGCCAGATTGGCGAGGCAAGTTTGAATGCGGCTCATTTAACGAACTCCACGACCTGAGCGCCTTTGACGCTTTGCCCCTGACAGCTGGGTCGGCAAAAAAAGTCGGCCCCACCCAAATCAGCGACGGTGCCAATGTCTTTGTCGCCTCGCCCTGAGAGATTCACCAAAATGATTTGGTCTTTGGCCATGCTCGGAGCCATTTTCATGGCGTGCGCCAACGCATGACTCGACTCCAGCGCGGGAATGATGCCTTCGGTGCGGCAGAGGTGATGGAATGCCTCCAACGCCTCCTGATCTGTGCACCCCACGTATTCAGCCCGACCGATGTCGTGCAGCCAAGCGTGTTCTGGCCCCACCCCAGGATAGTCCAAACCGGCACTCACCGAATGCGTTTCAGTGATCTGCCCATTTGCGTTTTGCAGCAGGTAAGTGCGGTTGCCGTGCAGAACTCCGGGTGAGCCGCGACTGATCGAGGCCGCGTGGTGACCGCTGTCCAATCCCTCGCCGGCAGCTTCAACGCCAATCAAGCGAACATTCTCGTGGTTGATGTAGGGGTAAAAAATACCCATTGCGTTGCTGCCACCGCCAACACAGGCGACGACAGCGTCGGGTTGGCGCGTGGCCATCTCGGGCATTTGCTCCAAGCACTCTTGGCCGATGATGCTCTGGAAATCGCGCACCATCATGGGGTAGGGGTGCGGACCGGCCACCGTACCTATGATGTAGAACGTGTTTTCCACGTTGGTGACCCAGTCGCGCAAGGCCTCATTGAGTGCGTCCTTCAGCGTCTTGCTGCCGCTCTCCACAGGCACCACCGTGGCGCCCAGCAGCTTCATGCGATACACGTTTGGACTTTGCCGCTTGACGTCTTCGCTGCCCATGTACACGATGCACTCAAGGCCATATCGGGCGCAAATCGTGGCCGTGGCAACACCATGTTGACCCGCGCCAGTTTCCGCGATGATGCGAGGTTTGCCCATGCGCTTGGCCAGCATGGCCTGACCAATCACGTTGTTGATCTTGTGCGCGCCTGTGTGATTCAGGTCTTCGCGCTTCAGGTAAATTTGCGCCCCACCCAACTCCGCACTGGTGCGAGCGGCATGGTAGATCGGACTGGGGCGACCCACAAAATGCTTTAATTCACGCTTAAATTCGGCGATAAATTCACTATCGTACTGATACTTCGCATAAGCTGCGCTTAATTCGTTGATGGCATGGGTCAGCGTTTCACTGACGAAGTTTCCGCCGTAAGGTCCAAAATGGCCTCTTTCGTCGGGCTGTTGGTAGTTGCTCATTGAATATTCCAGTCAATTCGAAGCAATAGATTCAATTTATGCTTCATTTATTGATTTTTGGCATCATTTAGAATTTTTTGGCCAGCTTTGACCGCCTGAATGAATGCCTTGACTTGAGAGCGGTCTTTGATGCCTTTGGCGCTTTCTACGCCGGAACTGACATCAACCGCCCAGGGTTGCACCAGCGTGATGCCATCGATCACGTTTGCAGATGTGAGTCCACCAGACAAAACGAGGCGAGTGCTGGCGTTTAGTTGAGGCTGTGACCAATCGAATGCTGCCCAGTTGAAAGTGTGTCCGCCGCCGCCATACGCATCAATTTTGGCATCCAACAGAATGCCCGATGCGCTGTGGAAGCGCTCACAGTATTGTAAGAGGTCGAAAGCCTCCACAGCCGGGTTAGGGATACGGGCGGCGCGAAGATAAGGCCGCCCCCATCGCTCACAATCCTCAGGGCTTTCGTCTCCATGAAACTGCAGCATGGCGTTTGGGACTGCGCGCAGGCCCGATTCGACTTCACCAGGGCTGGCATTCACATAGAGCAGCACTGGTGTGACAAAGGCGGGAATCATTTGGGCCAGTTCAGCCAAACGCTCAGGCGGGACAAATCGGGGAGAGGGGCCGTACTGCACCAGGCCGATGGCGTCAGCTCCCTCGAGCACCGCGTCTTCAATGTCTTGCGCGCGCGTTAAGCCACAAATTTTGATTCGGATTTGCATAGCCCGTTAGCATACCGTGAACCGGCCCGTAGGCAATGCCGACAGAGACCTAGAGTGGCAGCCAGTCAAAGGCGGCTGTTCGCTCGGGCAGCCCCCATTGGGCGTCATAAACTGGACCCAAAAAGTAGAGCCCTTCGGCTGCAAACGTGGGGGCAGCCGCATCGCGATCGCGGGCGCTCAAGACGTGTGCCATCCAGTCTGCTGAGTAGCGGCCCTGACCAACAGCCAGCAGGCATCCCATGATGTTTCGAATCATGTGGTGTAAAAAGGCGTTGCCCTCGAAGTCGAATCGCCAATAAGCGCCTTTTTGACTGATGCGGATGTCATAGAGCGTCTTGACGGGGGTGTCCGCTTGACACGCACTGGCCCGAAAGGATGTGAAGTCATGCTCGCCGATCAGGTGTTGGCTGGCTTGCACCATCGGCTCGAGTTGCAAAGGCATGAACACCCAACCCACTCGACCGCTTTCGATGGCCGGGCGCACAGCAGACTCCAGGACGACGTACGCGTAACGCCGACGCAATGCGCTGGCGCGGCAATGAAAAGCCTCGGGCACCTCTTGCGCCCATTGGACTGAAATGTCAGCTGGCAAGTACCGATTGGTCCCGCGCACCCACGACATGGGTTCGCGCACCAGATGCGTGTCGAAGTGCACGACTTGCATGAGCCCGTGGACCCCGGTGTCTGTGCGGCCTGCGCACAGGGTCTTGATTTGCTCGCTGGCTGCAAAGGCACTGAGCGCGCGTTCTAGGTGGTCTTGGACGGTCTGTCCATCCGGCTGGCTTTGCCAGCCATGGTATTGCCCACCGACGTAGCTCACGCCCAGGGCGATTCGCCGCCTTAGGTCGTGCGAGGATTCTGCGGCGTTGCTCAGATGCGCTCCAACAAGGCTTTCGCGTTGGACTGAATCAAGGGGTCACGACTTTCAAGCGCCTCAAGGGCCAATGCACGTGCTTTCTCCGAGTCGCCGGCACGCAATGCCGCCTTGGCCTCCTCGAGTAACCGTTCCCCATCCACTTCTGGCATATCCAGAGGCGGCAGCTCCAAATCGATATCCGGAATCAATTTGTCCAGCGTATATTGGGGCCGCAACTGAGGCGGCGGATCCATCACTTCAACGGTCTCAGTGATGTCTGACGCCGCATGAGTAGGTTCGGTCGTGTGGCTTGACCCACCCATGTCCGCAGGGTTGATGCGCTGTCGGCTGCGCCGCAGCCATACCAAGAGCGCCAAACACGCCAACACCACACCCGTGAGTGGCATCAGCCAAGGTTGTGCTTTGATCGCAGTGACCCAAGCCGGTTCATTCAACGTCGAGTCAGGTACCGCGTCACGCTCAACACTGGCGCCGCTGGATGCGTCAGCCGGCAAATCTTTGGCAACAGCTTTCAGATCTTTGAGGTTGTTGTGTAGTTCAGATTGGCGCTCAGCCTCGGCCGCCAGCGCTTGTTGCGTGGCGAGTGCTTGCTCTTGCTTCGTTTGACCTTGAGTCACACTTAGGCGATCACCACTCTTGGCATTGGCTTGACCGCTCACAGGCGTGTCTACGGCGCCGGTGTTGGCGTTGTCAGTCTGGGCAATGGTTTGTGTGCGCGTGGCCAGCGATCGGCGGTAGGCATCAAATTCCGCCCATTGTGCCTTGACCAAGGCTTCGGCCTCTGCTGCATCGACGCTCAAAATGTCGTTGGTGGTTGGCAAGGAGAGTGATTTGCCAGCCAGGATGCGGTGGATATTGTTGCCAATGAACGCACCAGGGTTGGCGCGTTGCGTTGCAATCATGCGCTGAGCCAGCGTCCCTTGGCCATATCGGTGGGTGATCATCAGCTCGCTGAGCGTGTCGTTGCGGTAGATCACTAGCGGAGCGTCTTTGGCGACCTGCGGGAGCTCTAAGTCGAAGCTTCGTTTGATTTCACCGCTACCCCAACGCACCACCACGGTCACTGGCAAGCGCGACGCCTCGTAGGGTCGGAAACCCTCAATCGCAACCGCCACCCGGCCTTTCAGCGGACGTTGCCAGCGTATTTTGGCGCCCTGCAACGCATCGGCACTTGCTGCATCGTTGGCATCGGAACCGGGCTGAACCACAATGTCCAGCGTATCCCAATCACGCCGCATCACGTCTCGCAACTCAAAGTGCGCGTACAACGGCGCACCTTGTGACGACAAAACATCAATGCGCCCCATTTCGACGGCCCATGCTGCGGGCGCGCAGGTAGTCGCACCCAGGGCGGCTAAGCACCAGGGCAAGGTGCGCAACGACAAAGCTTTTCTTGGTTCTGCCATGGTTGGTGTTTCGCGGATGTGATCTCGCAACATGGTAACAGCCCAGGCAAATACAGGGCAGACCTTGATCTGCCCTGAACCGTTTAACCCTGCAACAGGATGCGCAACATCCGACGCAAGGGTTCAGCGGCGCCCCAAAGCAATTGGTCACCGATTGTGAAAGCGCCAATGTACTCAGGCCCCATGGCCAGGGTGCGGATGCGTCCCACGGGGATGGTCATCGTGCCGGTGACTGCCACTGGAGTGAGGTCCTTGATGGTTGCCTCGCGGGTGTTGGGAACCACCTTGGCCCATTCGTTGTCCGAGGCGATCATGGCCTCGATCTCGTCAACTGGCACCGCCTTTTTGAGCTTGAAAGTCAGCGCTTGGCTGTGGCAGCGCATCGCACCGACTCGCACACAGAAGCCATCCACCGGTACAGCGGGCGTACCAAACGCCTCGCCCATGCCCAAGATCTTGTTGGTCTCAGCCATGCCTTTCCACTCTTCTTTGGACACGCCATTGCCCAAATCTTTGTCGATCCAAGGAATCAGCGAGCCGCCCAAGGGCACGCCAAAGTTAGCGGTCTCTTGTGCACTCAAGTTGCGTTGTTTGGCAATGACTTGTCGATCAATTTCGAGGATGGCGCTCTTGGGGTCAGCCAGCAGCGCTTTGACTTCGGCATTCAGCGTGCCATATTGCGTCAGCAATTCACGCATATGTTGCGCGCCACCGCCAGAGGCGGCTTGGTAGGTTTGGGTACTCATCCACTCAACCAGCCCCGCTTTGTAGAGTGCGCCAACGCCCATCAACATACAGCTCACTGTGCAGTTGCCACCCACCCAGTTTTTGCCGCCCTTGGCCAATGCGTCTTTGATCACTGGCATATTCACTGGGTCCAGCACGATGACCGCATCTTTGTCCATGCGCAAAGTCGAGGCCGCATCGATCCAGTGGCCGTTCCAGCCGGCGGCGCGCAATTTGGGAAACACTTCGCTGGTGTAGTCGCCGCCTTGGGCCGTTACGATGATGTCGCAGCGCTTCAACGCATCGATATTGAAGGCGTCTTGCAGTTGCGTTTCATTTTTGGCCATGCTGGGGGCATTGCCGCCTGCATTGGATGTCGAAAAGAACAATGGCTCGAACAGGTCAAAGTCATTTTCCTGAGCCATGCGGTCCATCAGCACAGAGCCGACCATGCCGCGCCAACCGACTAAACCTACTAACTTGCTCATTTCATTGCCCTTTCAGTGCAGAAACAGTGTTGACCCAGCTGTTCACTTTGCCCGGCTCGTCTGGCCGGAGGGCGCACGACGAACCAGACTGTGTCAGCCCGTAATGGTCGTGGTTTTGGTGATAGATGAACGCACGCCAACCCATGCAGAGCCTGCACTGGGGGACATCAAAGTCGTTGACTGCGCGTTAAACATAGGCTGAATTGTAGCGGATGGGTCTAAGCCAATGGGGCAGCGCAATCAAGCCAAGGCCTTGTTTTGCATGAATGCAACGCTCAAGCGCTCGTGATTTTTGTGTGCGCGTGTGACCCCGCAAGTGCAGCGGAAGCAGACGTTAAAAACGCACCATCAGGTGCGTTTTCTTTGCTTAGTGATTGCCTCGGGTTCAAGCCAAGGCTTTCACCACGGCATCACCCATCTCGCGGGTACTCACGCGCGTGGTGCCCTCACTGTAGATATCGGCGGTGCGCAAACCTTGCGCCAAGACGGATTCCACAGCCTTTTCAATCTTCACAGCCGCTGCTTCCATCCCTAGGCTGAATCGCAGCATCATCGCAGCCGACAAAATGGTCGCCAACGGATTGGCAATGCCCTGACCCGCAATATCGGGCGCACTGCCGTGGCTGGGTTCATACAAGCCTTGATTTTTGGTGTTGAGACTGGCCGAGGGCAACATCCCAATCGACCCTGTCAACATCGAAGCCTCATCACTGAGAATGTCGCCAAACATATTGCCGGTGACGACCACGTCGAAGCGCTTGGGCTCTTTCACCAATTGCATCGCTGCGTTGTCGACATACATGTGGTCCAAAGCAACGTCTGGGTACTGCTGCCCAACCTCGGTGACGACATCTTTCCAGAACTGGAACGTTTCCAGCACGTTGGCCTTATCGACACTGGTCACGCGTTTGTTGCGCTTTTGAGCTGCTTGGAATGCCACGTGTGCAATGCGCTCGATCTCGGGCCTGGAGTAGCGCATGGTGTCATAAGCCTCTTCAGCACCCGGAAAGTGCCCATCGGTTGCTGTGCGTCGACCCCGTGGCTGGCCAAAGTAGATGTCACCCGTCAGCTCGCGGATGATCAAAATATCGAGGCCAGCGACCAACTCAGGCTTAAGGCTTGAGGCATGGGTCAACTGCTCGTAGCAAATGGCTGGCCGAAAGTTCGCAAACAATCCGAGCGCTTTGCGCAATCCCAAAATCGCCTGTTCTGGCCGCAAGGGGCGATCCAGTGTGTCGTATTTCCAATCGCCCACTGCGCCAAACAAAATGGCATCGCTTTCTTGTGCGAGCTTCAGTGTGGCTTCAGGCAAGGGGTGGCCACTGGCTTCATAGGCCGCGCCGCCGACCGGCGCCGAAGACATTTCCAGCGGCAAGTTCATGGCTTTGAGGACTTTGACCGCCTCGTCGATGATTTCTGGGCCGATGCCATCACCTGGCAGGATTGCAATTTTTTTCATGGATTTGGTTTTCTGGGTGGGCTCTATCAATCGCTCACATCGTGTGGGCGAGCCAAGGTTTCGTCGCCAGGCGCTGGGCTTCGAACGATTTGATCTTGTCGGCGTGGCGCAAGGTCAATCCGATGTCATCCAAGCCATTGAGCAGGCAGTACTTGCGAAATGCTTGGACCTCGAACGGAATTTCTTCACCTTGAGGGCGCACGACCACTTGTCTCTCAAGGTCGATGGTCAACTCGTAGCCCGGAAAGGCTTGGACCTCATTGAACAAAGCATCCACCGTGGTCTCTGGCAGCACGATGGGCAGTAGGCCGTTTTTGAAACAGTTGTTGAAGAAGATGTCGGCAAAACTAGGCGCAATCAAGGCGCGAAAGCCGAATTGATCGATCGCCCACGGTGCGTGCTCGCGAGACGAGCCACAACCAAAATTCTTGCGCGCCAGCAGAATCGAGGCACCCTGGTATCGGGGCTGATTCAGCACAAAATCAGGGTTAGGCTTGCGACTGGCGGGGTCTTGCCCTGGCTCGCCGTGATCCAGATAACGCCACTCGTCGAACAAATTTGGCCCAAAGCCAGTCTTGCGAATCGATTTGAGAAACTGCTTGGGAATGATCGCGTCCGTGTCCACGTTTTCGCGGTCCATCGGTGCGACCAAGCCTTTGAGGAGGTTGAATTTTTGCATGGGTTTGTCCTCTTTACGCGATCGTGCGCACGTCCACAAAGTGACCGTGAATGGCGGCTGCCGCAGCCATTGCTGGACTCACCAAATGCGTGCGCCCCCCGTTGCCTTGGCGACCTTCGAAATTGCGGTTGCTGGTTGACGCGCAGCGCTCGCCCGGCTCCAGTCGATCGGCGTTCATCGCCAAACACATAGAACAGCCTGGCTGGCGCCATTCAAATCCCGCCGCTGTGAATATGTGATGCAAGCCTTCGCGCTCAGCCTGCTCTTTGACCAAGCCCGAGCCAGGCACCACCATCGCGAGTTTGATGTTGGACGCCACTTTTTGGCCGAGTTTTTTCACCACTGCCGCGGCCTCGCGCATATCTTCGATGCGGCTGTTGGTGCAGGACCCGATGAATACCTTGTCGACAAAGACATCGGTGATGGCTTTGCCGGGCTGCAGGCCCATATAAGTCAACGCGCGTTCGATGGCGGCACGTTTATTGGGATCTTTTTCTTTGTCTGGATCAGGAATAGAACCCTTCACATCCAGCACCATCTCTGGGGAGGTACCCCACGTCACATGAGGCAGGATGTCTTCGGCCTTGAGCTCAACCACGGCATCAAACTTGGCGTCTGCGTCCGAGTGCAAAGTTTTCCAGTAAGTGACCGCCTGGTCCCACTCCACCCCTTTGGGGGCCAGCGGTCGATTTTTGACATACTCGATGGTCTTGTCATCCACAGCCACCAACCCGGCGCGGGCGCCAGCTTCAATCGCCATGTTGCACACCGTCATGCGGCCTTCCATGCTGAGGCTGCGAATCCCCGAACCCGCGAATTCAATGGTGTAACCCGTCCCGCCTGCTGTGCCAATTTTGCCGATGATGGCCAGCACAACATCTTTGCCAGTCACCCCAGCGGCCAGCTGGCCTTCGACCTTGACCAACATATTCTTGGCTTTTTTGGCGAGCAAGGTTTGCGTGGCCATGACGTGTTCGACCTCGGAGGTGCCGATGCCGTGAGCCAACGCGCCAAATGCGCCATGCGTAGAGGTGTGGCTGTCGCCACACACGACGGTCATGCCGGGCAAAGTGGCGCCGTTTTCGGGGCCAATCACGTGGACGATGCCTTGGCGCTTAGACATGAATGGAAAGAACGCGGCAGAACCAAACTCAGCCATATTGGCATCTAGGGTCGTGATCTGCTCTTTGCTGATCGGATCGGTGATGCCGTCATAGCCCAGCTCCCAGCCCGTGGTGGGCGTGTTGTGGTCAGCCGTGGCCACAATCGAACTGGTGCGCCATACTTTTCGGCCCGCTTGGCGAATGCCCTCAAACGCTTGGGGGCTGGTCACCTCATGGACTAAGTGGCGATCAATGTACAAAATGGCCGTGCCATCTTCTTCAGCGTGCACGACGTGCTCGTCCCAAATCTTGTCGTAAAGAGTGCGTCCCATAATGTGTCCTCAGTCGAATCGGCCATTTTAGACGCTGTGCATTGAGCTTGCCTTGCAGCGGCCGGCATATTTTGAGCTTTGAAAGACAGCATGAAACCCTACATCAGCATGGTCACCTTGGGCGTTGAGGATGTGGCTCGGGCGGCCCGGTTTTACAGGGAGGGGCTTGGTTTGCCACAGTTGGAATCACCGCCCGAAGTCGCCTTTTTTAACCTCCACGGCAGCTGGCTAGGGCTGTATGGCCGTGCGGATCTGGCCCGTGAAGGAGGCGTCTCCCCGGCGCCTTCAAGCGCGGGTTGTGCGGTCGCTTTGGCGCACAACGTTGAATCGCCACAAGCAGTTGATCGCGTGTTGCAACAAGCTGAGGCTGCAGGTGCCCAGGTGACGTGCCTTGGTCGCTCGATGACTTGGGGTGGTTACTGCGGCCACTTCGTTGATTTAGACGGGCACCTCTGGGAGGTGGCGCACAACCCATTCATGGTGGTTGGACCCCAGGTGGAGTGATGCCCGAATGCGTGCCATTCAAGTTGGCGTCAAGCCGGTGGAAGTCGGCATAAAAAAGCCCGCTGATGCGGGCTTTGAGATGTAACCCACACCGAAGTGTGGGCCTGATCTTTACTTGACGTTGCGAGCCTCTGCACCCGTGAACAACTGACGGGGACGGCCGATCTTGTATTCGGGGTCGCCAATCATTTCGTTCAACTGAGCAATCCAGCCAGACGTGCGAGCCAACGCAAAGATGCCCGTGAACAGGTTCACTGGGATACCGATCGCGCGCTGCACAATGCCTGAGTAGAAATCGACGTTCGGGTAGAGCTTGCGCTGGACGAAATAGTCGTCTTCCAGAGCAATTTTCTCGAGCGCCTTGGCCAGTTTGAACAAGGGGTCGTTTTCCAAACCCAGCTCGGCCAACACTTCGTTGCAAGTCTCTTGCATCAACTTGGCACGCGGGTCGTAGTTCTTGTACACGCGGTGGCCAAAGCCCATCAGACGCACGCCAGAGTTCTTGTCTTTGACTTGCTCCATGAACTCGCCGACTTTAGAGACACCACCCATGGCTTGGATTTCTTCCAACATGTTCAGGCAAGCTTCGTTGGCACCGCCGTGAGCAGGGCCCCACAAGCAAGCCACACCCGCTGCGATCGCCGCGAAGGGGTTGGTGCCTGAGGATGCGCACAGACGCACAGTCGAGGTCGACGCATTTTGCTCGTGGTCAGCGTGCAAAATAAAAATGCGATCCAACGCACGCTCGAGCACCGGGTTGACTTCGTAGTCTTCACAGGGCGTGGCGAACATCATGCGCAAGAAATTACCGGCGTAGCTCAGCTCGTTGCGAGGATAGATGTAGGGCTGACCAATTTTGTATTTGTAGGCCATGGCAACCAGCGTGGGCATTTTGGCGATCAGGCGGATCGCGGCAATGCGGCGGTGCTCAGGGTTATGCACGTCGGTGCTGTCGTGGTAGAAGGCCGACATACCACCCACCAAGCCCGTCAAGATGGCCATAGGGTGCGCATCGCGGCGGAAGCCACGCAAGAAGAACTGCATCTGCTCGTTCACCATCGTGTGCTCGTTCACCAATTTGTGGAACTGGGCACGCTCGGTCTCATTGGGCAGTTCACCGTTCAGCAGCAAAAAGCAGGTGTCAAGG
Organism: Pseudomonadota bacterium; assembly: GCA_041164205.1. GTDB lineage: Bacteria > Pseudomonadota > Gammaproteobacteria > Burkholderiales > Burkholderiaceae_C > RS62. The sequence continues at coordinate 1,941 of JBEAPX010000051.1, read as the reverse complement.
TAATCGCAATTGGCGGCCAATTGCTCGATGGGATAGCCGCGATACAGCAACTCACCCTTGTCACCATCGATGTAGGTGATGGCAGACTGGCACGAAGCGGTCGATAAAAAGCCGGGGTCGTAGGTGAACATACCGGTCTGCGCGTACAGCTTACGGATGTCGATGACCTCTGGGCCAATGCTGCCAGAGTACATCGGCAGATCAACGCTGGGAGCGCCGTTGCTGAAGGATAGAGTGGCTTTGGAGTCAGATAGTTTCATAACGGGGTCCTCGCTAAGGTTGGGTTATCGGCCTGCATTGATCAACAGATGGAGCACGCCCAGCGCTGGCTCTTCGGCCAGATGTCCCTCTGGCGCTTTTCGTTGCAACAACAAATCAAGCAGGTCGTTGTCAGATAAATCCATTAAATCAGCCAAGCCTTCAGCCTGACTGACAGTGAGCGCCTCTGCGTGGGCTTTGAAAAAACGCTCGATGAACAAGTCGTTTTCCAACAACCCACGGCGACACCTCCATTGCAGCTTGCTCAACTGCGCGGGCGTCAGAAGTGGGTCTTGAACAGAGGTGCTCATGGGTGATCGCTGATCAAACGGCGCGGCGCACCATCAGTTCCTTGATCTTGCCAATGGCCTTGGTGGGGTTCAGGCTCTTGGGGCACACGTCCACACAGTTCATGATGGTGTGGCAGCGGAACAAACGGTAGGGGTCTTCCAGGTTGTCCAAACGCTCCGCCGTCGCATCGTCGCGGCTGTCTGCGATGAAGCGATAAGCCTGCAGCAAACCTGCCGGACCGACAAACTTGTCGGGGTTCCACCAGAAGCTAGGGCAACTGGTTGAGCATGAGGCGCACAAGATGCACTCATACAAACCATTCAACTCATCGCGCTGCTCGGGTGATTGCAAGCGCTCTTTCTCAGGGGCTTGCGAGTGGTTGATCAAGTAAGGCTTGATCGAGTGATACTGCTTAAAGAACAGCGTCATGTCCACAATCAAGTCACGCACCACAGGCAGGCCAGGCAATGGCTTGAGCGTGATGGTGCCTGGCAGAGTGCGCAGGTTGGTCAAGCAGGCCAACCCGTTTTTGCCGTTGATGTTCATGGCGTCAGAGCCACAAACGCCCTCGCGGCAAGAGCGACGGAAGGACAGCGTGGGGTCAACCGCCTTGAGCTTGATCAGAGCGTCTAGCAACATGCGCTCATTGCCCTCGAGCTCAATCTCGATGGTCTGCATGTAAGGCTTGGCGTCCTTATCAGGATCGTAGCGATAGATTTTGAAGGTGCGTTTTTCCATGTGTTTCTCCGGTCTCTATGCGCGATCAGAAGGTACGAACCTTGGGAGGTACGCTGGCGATGGTCAGGGGTTGCATACGAACAGGCTTGTAGTCGAGGCGGTTGCCTTCGCTGTACCACAGCGTGTGCTTCATCCAGTTCGCATCGTCGCGACCCAGGGGAGCAGTGGGGTGGTCAGCGTCGTGTTCGTAGTCACGCACCAAGTGTGCGCCACGGCATTCTTTGCGCGCAGCAGCACTTTCCATGGTGGCTTGAGCGGCTTCCATCAGGTTTTCAACTTCCAGCGCTTCAATGCGCGCAGTGTTGAAGACTTTCGAGTTGTCCTTCAAGCCGATGTTGGCGACGCGCTCGCGCAGCGCCGCGATTTGACGTACGCCTTCATCCATATTTTCTTGGCTGCGGAACACACCTGCGTGTGCTTGCATGATTTGACGCATATCGTTGGCCACGTCTTGTGCGTACTCGCCATCTTTGCAGTTGTCCAATCGCGCCAAACGCGCCAAGCTCAGCTCACCGGCGTTGGCGGGCAGTTCGGGGAAGCCAGCTTTGGGGTCGACGTTGGCGACCACGTGGTCACCAGCGGCTTTACCGAACACCAGCAAGTCGAGCAACGAGTTGGTGCCCAAGCGGTTGGCGCCGTGCACGCTCACGCACG
>JBEAPX010000050.1:0-13431 GCA_041164205.1 Pseudomonadota bacterium | reverse complement strand
GTGGTCGTTTGACCGCTCGCCAAATCGAAGCCGGCCGTCGCGCCATTACCCGCCATGTCAAACGTGGTGGTCGCATTTGGATTCGTGTCTTCCCAGACAAACCCATTACCAACAAGCCTGCTGAGGTTCGTATGGGTAACGGTAAGGGCAACATTGAGTACTACGTTGCTGAAATTCAGCCTGGTAAGGTCTTGTATGAGATCGTCGGCGTGTCCGAGGAACTTGCACGCGAAGCCTTCCAATTGGCTGCTCGTAAATTGCCGTTGCGCACCACATTTGTGACCCGCATGTTGGGCCAGTAAGGAGAAAAGCATGAAAGCATCTGAACTGCGCCAAAAAGACGAAGCTGGTGTGACCGAAGAAATCAAGTCCTTGCAAAAGGCTCATTTCGGTTTGCGTATGCAAAAAGGCACGCAGCAACTCAACAACACCGCTTCAATGCGTCAAACTCGTCGCTCGATCGCTCGTGCCAAGACGATTTTGACTGAGAAGCAGAACGCCAAATAAGGAGCGATGACATGACGGAAACACAAACCTCCCGTGCGCGCACCTTGATTGGCAAGGTGGTCAGCGACAAACGCAACAAGACCGTGACGGTTTTGGTTGAGCGTCGAGTGAAACATGAGCTCTACAGCAAGATCATGATTCGTTCGAGCAAGTACCATGCACATGACGAAAACAACGAATACCAAGTTGGCGACGTCATTGAAATCAGCGAAAGCCGCCCAATGTCTAAAACCAAGGCATGGGTTGCGACTCGTTTGATCGAGAAAGCTGCCTTGATTTAAGGGCATTGATCGATCTGCCTCACCCGCTGATCTGAAAAGACCGACAATTTCTTGTCGGTCTTTTTTTTGCCCTGAATCGGGTCAATTATCGTTTTCAAAGGAAACCACCATGATCAAAGTTGGAGATCGTTTGCCAGAAGCCACCCTGATGGAATTCGTTCACGAGGAGACCGCGGGCTGCTCGATTGGCCCCAACCCTGTGAACGTGACAGAGGCCTGTGCAGGCAAAACCATTGCTTTGTTTGCTCTTCCCGGCGCATTCACGCCCACTTGTTCCGCGCAACATGTGCCAGGCTATGTCCAACTCCATGCAGAGCTTCAGGCTGCGGGGGTGGATGAAATTTGGTGTGTCAGTGTGAACGATGCATTCGTGATGGGTGCTTGGGCCAATGACCAAAAGAGTCAAGGCAAAGTTCGGATGTTGGGAGACGGCAGCGCCGCATTCACTCAAGCCGTTGGCCTGCAATTGGATTTGACATCTCGTGGCATGGGCATTCGTTCCAACCGCTATTCGATGTTAGTGAAAGACGGCATCGTCGCCACGCTCAACATTGAAGGTCCCGGTAAATTCGAAGTCAGCGATGCTCAAACGATGTTGGCACAAGCCAAAGCATGATGCATCGTCCCTGAATCACCGATGCATTCTCAAAGCTCGGCAGCCAGATAATGGGTGCCGGGCAGCGGGGTGTAGTAATAGGGCGGCACCTCCACAAAGCCCGCCTCTTGATACAGCGCGCGAGCTGTTTCCATCTTGTCTAGAGTGTCTAAAAGCATATGGCGATAGCCTTGTAGACGGGCTTCTGTCATGGTCCGGTCGATCAGCATTTGTCCCAACCCAAACCCCCTGAAGGCTGGCAAAACAAATAGCCGCTTCATTTCGCAAGCGTTGTCATAGCCGACATCTGTGAGAGGGCGAAAGGCGCAGCACCCGGCAGGCACATCGTTCACCATGGCAACGAATGCACCTCCATTGGGCTCCGCGTACACCGAAGCAAGCGTTGCAAGCTCGCGATCGAACCCTTGAAATCCAAGATCAATGTTGATGTGCTGCTGGTAGGCAATAAACAGCGCTTTGAGCGCGTCAAACTCTTCATCGCTGCGCGCGGCGATGAGTGAAATCATTGGACCGTCGGTGGTAACAGGCATGGGTTGACTATAGCGAGTGTTGACCGCAGGGGGCGACGCTCTACGAAAACACCCACAACGCGCAGGCCACGACCCCTACCAACAACACCAAACCGGCCACCCGAGATCTCACATGATCCAAGCTGTCGGGAACGGCAGTCGGCAACGCTTTATAGCCGCGGATCATGGCGATGAGCAGGTCCTGTTTCTTGACCGTGGTGTAAAAAATAATCGCAGACAGGTGTAGCCCAATCAAACAGAACAGCAGGGGCTGGCCCACTTCGTGGTGATACCAAGTGGCCCATTCAGACACGGCAGAACTGACTAAATGTGCCAGGGGACCGGTGGTTGCAATCTCATCGTCGGCGATCAGGCCGGTTCCGACTTGCGCGCTCAGAGTGCAGATCATCGCCAGCGTTGCCCAAGAGCCCGTTGCCGAATGGCCAGCCAGTTCGACGCCATCTGCATCGCCGCGAAAGTACCGCTGGAGTGCTCGCCAAGAGAGTGGCCAATGGCGAAACTGTGACCAACGCCCACCAATGACCCCCCAGAGCACTCTGAAAGCCAGTAGACCGGCGATGATGTATCCCAACCGCATATGCCAATCCATCCAGTTGCCACCGACCTTGGCCGTGAGCACCGAGGCAACGAACGCCAGCACCAAAAGCCAGTGAAACACCCGTGTGGGTAAATCCCATATTTTCACAATCATCATGTCTATTCAACCCTAATGCTTCAAGAAACAACCAAGTGATATAGCATCTGTCAAATGGCTTCGATGGTGACAAGCCAAGCGTCAGTATGTACCCAACACGGAGGAACCTCGCATGAAAAATCAATACCCAATCATCGCCTTAGTGCTTGCAGCGACTTTGTCCACACCGGCATTGGCTCAGTTTAAAAATGATGAGCACGCTGTCAAATACCGCCAAGGCGCCTTTGCCACCATGGCGGTCCATTTTGGACGGCTTGGAGCGATGGCCAACGGAAAGATGGCTTTTGATGCGGCGACGGCCAAACGCGACGCGGAGGTCGTCGCTGTGTTGAGCACCTTGCCTTGGATGGGGTTTACCGAGGGGTCCGAGGGCATTTCAGACAAAGCCAAACCCGAGATTTGGATGGAAACGGACAAGTTCAAAGCCAAAGCTCAAACATTACAAGAGCGAACCACTGCTTTAGCGGCGGCGGCACAAACGGGAGATCTCGACCGCATCAAAGCAGCATTTGGCGCCACTGCCAAGTCATGCAAGGCCTGCCACGACGCCTATAAAAACTGAGGTCAGGCGCCAGTTGGCGCTTTGAGCAATTTGTCGATGAGTTCGTGCAACGATTCAAAGTTGGGCGGACCCACGAACTGCTTCACAATGCGCCCGTTTTTATCGACCAAAAACGTCGTTGGGGTGAGGCGAATCTCACCCCACTCTTTGGCGTTATTTCCCGTGTGATCCAGCGCCACTTTAAAAGGCAGCTGTCTCGACGTGGCAAATCGATTGACCCACGCAGGAGGGTCGTACTGCATGGCGACGGCGACCGTGTCAAAGCCTTGTTGCTTGAACCTCTCGTAGGTTTGGACCAGCTCGGGCATCTCAGCCACACAGCTTGTGCACGTTGTTGCCCAAAAGTTAACCAAATACACTTTGCCCTTGAGTGCGTTGGTATTGAGCTCCTGACCGTCTAGCAAGGTGAATTTGGAGACAGGCGCAGCCTGCTGTTGAGCGCAGCCGCCGAGCCACATCAAAGTGGCAAGCGCAAGGCCCGCAAAAAGAATGCGTCTTGACATCATTTGTGTACCTGAATGGACCCAGTCCCTCTTAAGAGGACTTGCCCTCATGAAAAGTTCCGTTCGACGTCCCTGGGTACCCGCGTGGTTCGCCCTCACCGATTGATCGCCTTGCGTCCATCGGCGACTCTTGCCTCTAGGTAACTGCCAAAAAAGTCAGGCACGGCGACGCCTTCCAGGCGTTCAGCGACCTCGCGCCCTTGCGCATTGAAGAAATAAACCGTGGGTGCAACTCGATTTTTCCAAACGCGGCTGATCTCACGCGGCCAGAGCTTGCGTCCGTCGAAAAATTCCACCTCATTGCCTGCATCCAGGATGTCAATTTGAACCGCGACCAGTTGCCCGCTGGCATTCATGGGATACAAATAATTTTCGCGCACCAAATCACAGTACGGGCAGCCTCTGAGGGTGGTCATCACCACCAAAGGAAGGCCCTTGTCTTGGGCTCGCAGGGCGGCTGCCTTGAGGGACTGAGGTTGCTCTAAGTGACGTTTGGCCATGAGAGAAAGTATAGCCAGCTTAGGTCCTGTGCGCGTTAGGCAACCACGTTCTTTCGCCTCAATTCGGCCACTTGCTCGTGCTTCAACTCCAACACCTCAGTCAACACCTCATCCGTGTGCTGCCCCAACATTGGCGGCGGCCGAACCGTTTGCACAGGCGTCTCAGACAATTTGAGTGGGCTGGCCAAAAGATCCAAGTCGTTTTTCAACGGATGTTGCCAAGTGTTCACCATGCGTCGGGCTTGCACGTGTGGATCGTTGAACACCTCAGCGATATCGTTCACTGGCCCACAGGGCACTTGCGCCGCACTCAGTGTGCGCAACCAATCTGACTTCTCTCGGGTGCGCATGACTTGCGCGATCATCGGCACCAATGTGTGTCGGTTGCGGATCCGATCTGCATTCCGCTTGAACCGATCGTCTTGGGCCCACTCTGGGTGGTTGGCCACCTCGCAAAATTTGCCAAATTGTCCATCGTTACCGACGGCCAAAATCAGGTAGTCCGGTTCGCCGCGCTCGTTGGGAGCAGCCTCAAACACTTGGTAAGGCACCACATTGGCGTGCGCATTGCCCATGCGGCCTGGAACCTGCCCACTGTATTGCCCATCGACCAGGTAGTTGGACGCCAAGCTGGCCAACATTGCCACTTGCGCATCCAGCAAGGCCATGTCGATGTGCTGACCGATGCCCGTCGCTTCAGCGTGTCGAAGTGCGGCCAATATGGCGGTGCTGGCATACATTCCCGTGAATAAGTCGGCCACTGCGACCCCAACTTTTTGCGGGCCACCACCCGGCAAGTCATCGCGCTCGCCGGTGATGCTCATCAACCCGCCCGTCCCTTGGATCGCGTAGTCATACCCTGCCCGTGCGTGATAGGGGCCTGTCTGACCATAACCCGTGATCGAGCAATAGACCAGCCGAGGGTTCACGGCCCGCAACGACTCAAAGTCAATGCCATAGCGAGCCATGTCACCGACCTTGTAGTTTTCGACAAAGACGTCGCTCACCCGCGCCAGATCTCGAATCAACGCCTGTCCCTCAGGGCGCGAGATATCACAACACATCGATCGCTTGTTGCGGTTGGCGCACAAGTAGTAGGCAGACTCCTGTGAGTCCTGCCCATTGGCATCGGCTAAAAACGGTGGGCCCCATGTGCGCGTGTCATCGCCGACCCGCGGGCGTTCCACTTTGATGACATCGGCGCCGAGGTCAGCGAGCGTTTGCGTGCACCAAGGTCCCGCGAGAACGCGCGAGAGATCCAAAACACGGACACCAAACAAAGAGGTTGACGCCGAAGGCGCAGGGTGAGATTGAGGCATAGGGAAAATTGTGTGACAAGATATGCCGCTTTGACGACGCTATCGAGACAAGCAAATGAAAAACAGGCGCCCATGGCTTTTCATCGGATTGCTCCTATTCGTGGTGGGGTGTAGCCCCACTGAAAATTGGCGTGTGATTACGCTTTACGACCATGGTGTGACCGCCATGATTCCTTGTAAGCCGGACGAAGCACAAAGGCAAGTGCCTCTTTTGGGCGTAGCGTCCACTCTGGAGATGCGCAGTTGTGAGCTGGCCGGCACCACGTATGCGGTCGCCTGGCTGGCCATTCAAGACCCAGCTCAAGCTTCGGCCGCCGTGCAGGCTTGGTTGACGGCCAGTCAGGTGAGCGCCCGAATCAGCAATGCGCAGCCGGCTGAGCCGGCCAGTCTGCCTCATGCGGATCAAGCTTGGCGTTGGCAGGGCCAGGGGATCAGTCAAGGAGAGCCGCTGCAGGTCGAATATGTATATGCCCACAAGGGGAGGTGGTTGGTCCAACTCGCGACCTTCCAGCGGGGTCAAACCAAGCCCCGAGGGATCGAGAGCTTTTGGGGTGGACTCACGTTGCCGAAATCTTGAGCCAGACTGTGGCTCAATCGTTTGCACACAGATAGCTGACACATAATGTGAAGATGGTTACCTTATTCGTGATTGCCCATGCGCCACTTGCGTCAGCCCTCAGAGAGTGCGTGAGCCATGTGTTCCCAGACGAAGCCAGGGAGCTACTCACATTGGATGTGCCCGCTGACGAACCGCCAGAGCAGACGGTGGCAGCTGCCAAGGCTCAAATTGCCGCAAGCCGTGCCACGGAAGTGTTGGTTTTGTCCGATGTCTTCGGTGGGACGCCCTGCAACGTTGCGGCATTGATTGCCGATGGCGTGCAATCCCGGCTGGTCACGGGCGTGAACTTGCCCATGCTCATGCGCGCAGTGACCTATCGCGCTGAGCCACTGGATGCGTTGGTGACCCGTGCCGTGGCGGGAGGCACACAAGGGGTCATCGCAGTGGGTGCAGCGGCACCGCAAAACCAATTGAGACGAGTTGAAAATGGTCAAAAGCACCATCACCATCAGCAATAAATTAGGCTTGCACGCCCGCGCGTCAGCCAAGCTATCTAAGCTGGCAGGCCAATTTGCGTGCGACGTTTGGCTTGCGCGCGCCGGACGACGCGTCAACGCCAAAAGCATCATGGGTGTCATGATGCTGGCCGCTGGAATCGGCACTGAGGTCGAGCTAGAGTGTGACGGCAGTGATGAAAGCGCAGCGATGCAAGCCCTATCTGCACTGTTTGAAGACAAGTTTGGAGAGGGCGAATGAGCTTTGCCATCCACGGTCAGGCGGTATCGCGCGGTGTGACTGTGGGCCGAGCCGTGGTGGTCGGATCCAGCCATATGGATGTCCGACACTATTTGGTCGCCGAAGAGGACATTGAGGGCGAGTTGGCCCGTTTGCGCCGAGCCCGTGACGGTGTGATTGCTGAGATCGACCGCGTCAAAGCGCACGTGGCCACCTTGCCTGCCGAGGATGCGCCAGCAGAGTTGCAGGCGCTTTTGGATGTGCAACTGATGTTGTTGCAAGACCAGACCATGTCGGAGAGCGTGCGCCAATGGATCGTTGAGCGGCGCTACAACGCCGAGTGGGCACTTACTTCTCAGTTGGATGTGGTGAGTCGGCAATTCGACGAGATGGAAGACCCCTACCTAAGGGAGCGCAAGGCCGACGTCTCTCAATTGGTGGAGCGTTTATTGGCTGCCCTCAAAGGCGAGGCGCACGGCTTGGTCCAAGCTTCCTCCAAGGCCATCGAGCAGGATGGTGTCCCTTTGGTTTTGGTCGCACATGATCTCAGCCCTGCGGACCTGTTGCAGTTCAAGCAGAGTGTGTTCACAGGATTCGTGACCGATGTAGGTGGCAAGACATCACACACCGCCATCGTGGCACGCAGCTTAGATATTCCTGCAGTCGTCGGGGCTCGGTCTGCGAGCCAAATCATCAAGCAAGATGACTGGATTGTGATCGACGGCGACTCTGGCGTCGTGGTCGTCGATCCGTCTGGCATTTTGTTGGATGAATATGCGTTCAAACAGCGCGAGGGTGTCCTTGAGCGCGAGCGATTAGGTCGCCTGCGCCACACGCCTTCAGTGACTTTGGATGGCGAGCCCGTCGAGCTGATGGCGAATATTGAATTGCCTTCAGATGCACAAGCGGCAATGACCGCGGGTGCCGTGGGGGTTGGCCTGTTCAGGAGCGAGTTCTTGTTCATGGGGCGCAGCACACAAGGCAAAACGGCACTCCCCGATGAGCAAGAGCAATACGAGGCTTACAAAGCCGCAGTGCAAGGCATGTTGGGTATGCCCGTCACCATTCGCACCATTGACATTGGTGCCGACAAACCATTGGATTCGTCCGCGAGGTACGCTCAAGACAAGCTCAACCCGGCCCTGGGGCTGCGTGCTATTCGCTGGAGCTTGTCTGAGCCAGGGATGTTCATCACGCAACTCAAAGCGATTTTGCGAGCTGCAGCGCATGGCCGGGTCAACGTCTTGTTCCCTATGGTCGCGCACCTGAGTGAGATCAGACAAATCCACACCATGATCGACCGTGCTCGTGCATTGTTAGATAACGAAGGCGTGGTCTATGGCCCTGTGCGTATAGGGGCAATGGTCGAGGTGCCTGCTGCAGCCGTCATGGCACCCTTGTTCTTGGAGCACTTTGATTTCTTGTCGGTCGGCACCAACGATTTGATCCAGTACACCCTGGCGATCGACCGCGTAGATGAGTCGGTGTCACACCTTTACGACCCCACCCACCCTGCGGTGTTGCGCCTATTGGCGCAAACCATTCAAGCGGGCCAGGCGTGCGGCAAAGAGGTGGCGGTGTGCGGTGAAATGGCAGGAGATGTTGCCTTAACGCCGTTGTTATTGGGGCTGGGGCTACGCCATTTCTCGATGCACCCTTCGCAGCTACTGGCGGTCAAGCAACAGGTTCTGCGCAGCGACACCCGAAAACTCACGCCGTGGGCTCAAGAGGTGCTGGCCAGCAATGAGCCCCAGCGCTTACTCACTCAAGTTTGACGCCTGGAAGCACTGCTCGCCAGTGCCCCAGTACCCGCCCATCGGCCCAGTGCAGCAGACGCCACGACCAGCCCGGTAGCCACCACCCATGACCACTGAAGGGGCTGCCCACTTTGCCACGCCAAGGCGCCAGTGGACAGCACTGGGGTCAAAAAAGCCCATAAGCCAACTTGGCGGGCATCCCCTTTTTTGAGCGCCAAATCCCACAGAAAAAACGCACCACCGACTGGGCCTAGACCCAACAATACCAACACCTGCACGTCAGAGCCACTCAAGGACACACGGGGTTCAAATAGCCCATGCATCAGCAGGGACAGGCCCCCTGCGGCCAAGCAGAGTGCGCCAATCGCACCTGTTGGAACATGGGCGCGTCGTTTGGTGAGCAAAGAGTAGGTGGACCAGATCAAGGCGGCGGCCAACGCAAAGCCGTAACCTAGCCACTCCGATGGTTGGGGGGCTTGGATCGAATGGTTGCCCAAGATGGCGATGGCACTGCCTGCAAAACCAAGCAGTGCTGCTCCGGCATGGCCCCAGGTCCAGCTGACGCCAGGAATCAGCCACGCTGCCAGCACCACAATGCCCATCGGCCACAAATAGTTGATCAAGTTTGCGACCACAGGTGGCGCGAGTTGGAGTGCCGCGAACAGCAACACGTGGTAGCCAAACAAGCCGTAGATTCCAATCGCCCAAGTCACAGAGTCAAGGCGCCAAAGCCTCTGTTTAAAAATCTCAGGAAGCGCGAGCAAACCACCCACGAGCAAGCCACACCCAGTGATCAAAAAGGGTGGAAGATGTTTGACACTCACACCCAGGGGTGCCAGCGACGCCCATACAAGCACGGTGGACAGTGCCCACACGCTGGAGGGCACTCGGTTGAACCACTGCTGCATCACACCCCCGCCGCGTGGGCTTGCTGATCGGCGTGATAACTCGATCGCACCATGGCCCCGACTGCTGCGTGGCTGAAGCCCATTTCTGCGGCCTTTTCTTCAAACATCTTGAAGGTGTCAGGGTGCACGTATCGGCGCACGGGAATGTGGTGGCCGCTGGGGGCCAGGTATTGGCCGATGGTCAACATATCAATGTCATGCGCTCGCATATCGCGCATGACTTCAAGGATCTCTTCATCTGTCTCACCCAAACCGACCATGAGCCCGCTCTTGGTTGGCACATTGGGAAACAACCCTTTGAATTTTTTCAGCAAATTCAAACTGAATTGGTAGTCAGACCCTGGGCGCGCTTCTTTGTACAAACGGGGCACCGTTTCGAGGTTGTGGTTCATGACATCGGGCGGTGCGGCCTTGAGGATACTTAAGGCACGATCGTCTCGACCGCGAAAGTCCGGCGTCAAAATCTCAATCTGCGTGGTGGGTGAATGGTGCCGAACTTGTTGAATGCACTCCACAAAATGTTGACTGCCGCCGTCCTTTAGGTCATCGCGGTCGACACTGGTGATCACCACATACTTCAGCTTCAACGCGGCAATGGTTTTGGCGAGATTGACCGGCTCATCTGCGTCTAATGGGTCTGGACGCCCATGACCCACATCGCAAAATGGACAACGGCGTGTGCACTTATCGCCCATGATCATGAATGTTGCGGTGCCTTTGCCAAAACACTCGCCAATATTGGGGCAGCTCGCCTCCTCACACACGGTGACCAATTTGTTTTGGCGCAGGATGTCTTTGATTTCGTAAAACCGCGTGGTGGGGCTACCCGCCTTGACGCGGATCCAGTCCGGTTTTTTCAATGCCTCTGAGGGAACCACCTTGACAGGGATGCGCGACACCTTGTCTGCAGATTTTTGCTTGGCGGTGGCGTCGTAGGGCTGGGCGGGCGTGGAAGACATGTAAGGCCTCAAAGTAGGTGGGCGAGGTGGGACACCAGTGCCTGAGATACCCCCTCAATCGGGGCTTGGACACCTATTGTACGGAGGTCAACCGTCTGCAAGCCCTCATAACCACAGGGGTGGATGGCGGTGAATGGACTCAGGTCCATGGCCACGTTCAATGCCACCCCGTGGTAGGTGCAATGGCGACTGACCTTGATGCCCAGTGCGCTGATTTTGGCCAAGCCTTTGAATGGATCGGCCGACGTGTGCGTGTTGCCCCAAGATCTGTGGTCGCTGGGGTCATCGGGGCGAACGTAAATACCCGGCGCTGAGGGCACCCGTAAACCTGTGATTTGCCAGTCGCCCAAGGTTCGGATGACGGCCTCTTCGAGCTTGTAGACGTACTCTTTGACGTAATAGCCACCCCGTTTGAGATCAATGAGCGGGTAGACCACGACCTGGCCTGGGCCATGGTAGGTGACCTGACCGCCCCGGTTGCTTTGGACGATAGGAATGTTCGTGTCGCCAATGACGTGCTCAGACTTGCCTGCAAGGCCTTGCGTGAACACGGGGTGATGCTCACACACCCACAGCTCATCGAGGTCACTGGGCAGCCGTTCATCCGTGAAGCGCCGCATGGCATCGAAGGTCACGGAATAATCAACCAGGCCCCATTCTCGAACCCGAAAATCACGTCTGGCATCCATCTCCGGCGGCGTCAGAGAACCACCTTCACCATCGGGTGACCGGTCAGAGCCCGGTAAAGGTTATCGAGCTGTTCGCGGTGCGTGACCCACACCGCCAGTGTGAGGCCCACGTAGTTGCCGCCTTTGCTGGTGTTGATGCTGACCGTAGTTGCATCAAATTCAGGCTCAAATTGCTGCGCCACAGACACAATCGCGTCCACAAATTCGGGGTGTTGCGCACCCATGACCTTGATGGGAAAGCGGCAGGGGTATTCGATGAGCGATTCGCTCTGGGGCGGTTGCGTAGTCATGGGGGCATTATCTCGCGCGAGGTGTTCTATGTATATAATCCTGGGTTTTGTGCGACACCGCTCTCAAATGTCATTTTTCGTTTGTCGGCGGTCATTTGTAAACTGCCAGTAATGCAGGCGGACCAAAATGGTGCGCCGCACAAAAGCAGAATGCTCAGCCAGGGATTGTGATGACGGACAGTTGGCACCAATCATCTGGGGCGCAAGATGAAGATTTCAAGCCGCTGACGCGTGAACAAGCGCGGCAATGGCGCTCACATCATCCGCAGGTCGTTTTGGCTGAGGTGATGCGTGGGCAGTGGTTGTGGTCATTGTGTGCAGTCGCGATGGCCTGGATGGTAGGCGCGTCGACATTGTGGGTGGCAGAAATGCTGTACGGGGTGGTATCAGTCGCCTTGCCTTCAACGTTGATGGGATTGATCCTTGCGAACGGGCAGAGTCAATCGCTGAGGCCAGCAACTGCTGCATTGACTGGTTTTTTTGTGTGGGAGGGGATCAAACTCCTGAGCTCTATCGGTCTGATGGCTGGTACCTTGTGGTGGTTTGAGAATCCCAGTTGGCTGGCTTTGCTGGTCGGTGTTGTGGTGGCGCTTAAAGCGCAAGCGTTGGTCGCATGGCGAGCATCGTTGCGTTTAAAGCGTTAAGCAAAAGTTCATAAAAGAGTTGTTATGGCTGCTGAAGGACACGAAATGACGGCGGGTGAATACATCACCCACCACTTGACTCACTTGACCAACGTCGGTGACAAGCAAAAAGGCATCGTTGATTTTTCGTATTTGAACCTGGACTCCATCATCATCGCGTCCCTGCTGGGTGCTGTGGTGTGCTTCTTGTTGTGGCGGGCTGCACGACAGGCGACGGCTGGTGTGCCTGGGCGTTTTCAGGCGGCTGTTGAGATTCTGTTTGAGATGGTGGACAGTCAGGCCAAGTCGGTCATCCACAACGCCCAGAGTCGCAAAATGGTTGCGCCTTTGGCCTTGGTGGTTTTCTTGTGGATTTTCTTGTTGAACGCCATGGATATGTTGCCCGTTGATTTGCTGCCGTTGATTTGGCAACAGATTTACGGCGCGGCGGGTCACGATCCCCACCATGCATACCTGCGCGTGGTCCCCACCGCGGACCTGTCAACGACTCTGGGTATGTCTGTATCGGTTTTGTTGATTTGCTTGTATTACAACGTGAAGATCAAAGGCATGGGAGGCTGGGCGCACGAGCTGGTCAGCGCCCCCTTCGGTACGAGCAAGAACCCTGTTTTCGCTTTGATTCTTGGCATCATCAACTTTTTGATGCAAATGATCGAATTCGTTGCAAAGACCGTGTCGCATGGAATGCGACTGTTCGGCAACATGTACGCTGGTGAATTGGTGTTTATGCTGATCGCCTTGCTGGGTGGCTATGCTGCGCTGTCGTTGACAGGTGGTTTGCTGTTCATTGGCCATTTGATCGCTGGAACGATCTGGGCCATTTTCCACATCTTGGTTATCACGCTTCAGGCATTCATCTTCATGATGCTGACCCTCATTTATGTGGGTCAGGCTCACGACGCGCACTAATCGGGTTTCATTTTTCTTTTCTTTTTTCTTTCTTCTCCAAGGAGTCATCATGGAAAACATTCTGGGTCTGGTCGCATTGGCTTGTGGTTTGATCGTGGGTCTGGGCGCAATGGGCGCCTCTATCGGCATCGGCATGATGGGCGGTAAGTTTTTGGAATCTGGTGCACGTCAGCCTGAGTTGATGAACGACTTGCAAACCAAGATGTTCTTGTTGGCTGGTTTGATCGACGCTGCGTTCTTGATTGGCGTTGCTATCGCTCTGCTGTTCGCGTTTGCAAACCCCTTCGCATTGGCCTAATTGATGATTGGACTGGTCTGGGGCGGCTCCTGCTGCGTCAGACCGTGACGGCATCACTGGTATGAATCGAACCTGTTCTAGAAAGGTGTTGCGATGAGCATCAATGCAACGCTGTTCGCTCAGATGATCGTTTTGGCCATTTTGGTCTGGTTCACGATGTCATTCGTGTGG
>JBEAPX010000049.1:0-5208 GCA_041164205.1 Pseudomonadota bacterium | reverse complement strand
ACAAGTCGTTCAAGGACTTGACCCGAGAGGTCTACCTCAGTCTGCTTGAAGATGTTGGGGTGGATGTGTCGCAGCAAATCGAGCAGGCGTGGTTTGGCAACTGCGGCATGGGCACGTTTGGTCAGCGCAATATTCGGGGGCAGGTGTGCTTCACGCCGCTGGTGCGAGAGGGTTTGTTCCCCGAGCGTGTGCCCATGATCAACGTAGAGGGCGGCTGTGCCACGGCGTCGATGGCTTTTCATGGCGCGTACAAAGACATTTTGTCGGGCGAGTGCGAGCTGTCGCTGGCGGTGGGGGTAGAGAAGACGTTTTTCCCCGGGGATGCGGCGCGCACACTCGAGATTTTTGAAGGGGGCATCGATCAACTCGACCCCCAAGATTGGCAGACTTATTACCAAGCGGCGGGCGAGCAATCGGGCAAGCCTTTTGTGACCAACAGCGGTGGCGGCACCTTGTTCATGGACACCTATGCCATGCAGGCGGCGTACCACATGAAGACGTTTGGCACCACACAGGCACAAATTGCCTACGCGGCGTCTAAAAACCACGCGATGGGCGCACTCAACCCCAATGCGCAATACCGCTTTACCGTGTCGCCAGATGACGTCTTGAACGACCGCGAGATCAGCTGGCCGCTGACCCGCTCGATGTGTTCGCCAATTGGCGACGGTGCGGCCGCGGCGCTGTTGTGCTCGGCGGCGTTCTTAAAGACTTTGCCTCCGGCGGTGCAAGAGCGCGCCATTGCCGTGAGTGCCAGCGTGTTGACGGGTGGCAAGTACAGAGACTTGGCAGAGCCAGGGCTGTCTCACGTGGCCGCCAAAAAGGCGTTTAAAAAAGCCGGGCTGCAGCCCACCGACATCGACGTTGCTGAGGTGCATGACGCGACCTCTTTTTGTGAGATTTACCAAGCCGAGATGTTGGGCTTTTGCGAGATCGGTCAGGGCGGGCACTACGTGGCCAGCGGTGCGACGTCTTTGGGGGGTGCGTTGCCCATCAACCTATCGGGGGGCTTGGTGTCCAAAGGGCACCCCGTGGGCGCCACGGGCTTGTCAATGATTTATGAGTTGGTCTGCCAGCTGCGAAGCGAGGCCGGCGAGCGCCAGTGCGAAGGCGCCCGCATTGCGCTGGCCGAGAACGGCGGCGGGGTCATTGGCTTTGATGAGGCCGCGTGTTCTATCACCATTCTTCAGCGCGAGCATTGAGGCCAAAGCCCTGAGCGCTAGACACTAGACCCCTGAGCCAGGCGCGGCCTGGGTTTGGTATGCCCGACGCTGTCTTGAGCGGGCGGGTGTTGGGGCCGGTGAGAGGCCTGACAGGGTGGCTTTTAGCCCTGGCTTTGGCTCTTGAACAGCGCAAACAACTGCTTGGCCACAACCGCCGGTGAGTCGCCCCCGGGTTGGTACCACATCAGCGCGGCGTTCAGGGCGCCCAATAGCCCCAGGCGGAAATAGCGCCGCTGAATGCCCGGCGCAAGTTTGACGGCATCGGTCAGCTCTGAGAACACCCGTTCGTACCGGTCGCGTTCGGCGATCAGGGCCGCGCGCATGGCATCCGAGTAGTTGGTGGACCAGTCCGCCAGCACCGTGGCCGCAGGGCTCTCGCGCAGCAGCAACGCCTCGAGGTGGGCGATACAAGCGGCCTCGAGCCTTGTCCACGGATCGGTGTGTGGCGCGATGGCGCGCTGCACGTCTTGAATAAACCGATCTACCCCGGCGGCGTACACGGTGATAAACAACTCTTCTTTAGAGCCAAAGTGGTGATAGATCGACCCGTGCAATATCCCGAAAGCTGCGGAGATGTCGCGCATCGAGGTGTTGGCATAGCCTTTGGCCCCAAACAGTTGCGCTGCTTGTTCGATCAGTTCGGTGCGTCGACCGGCAGGCGGTGCGGCTGGGGTTGTGGTGGCCGCAGCCGCCTTAGGAACACGGCGCTGGGTGGCTGATGTGGGCGCTGCTGCTTTGGCCGCTGGTTGATTCAGTGGCTTTGTGCGGGCGGCCTTTCGGGCAGGTGCGCGGGGTGTGGTGGGCATAGGTGTGCTGTGGCGGGTGGGGAGTCAATGGCTTTGATTTGCCCAATAGGGTTCTCGCAAAATGCGCTTCAAGACTTTGCCCAGTGCATTGCGCGGAAACTCGTCGCGCGGCTCTGCTGCGGTGATGCGTTGGTGTTTGGCCAAGCGTTCATTGCACCAAGCCAATAGGGCGGCTTCATCAAAGGTGGCACCCTGGCGCAAGATCACCAGCGCCATGGGCGTCTCGCCCCACCTTTCGTGCGGGATGCCGATGACAGTGGCGTCCAGCACGTCGGGGTGTTGGCCAACGATTTCTTCTAAATCGGCCGGAAAAACATTGAATCCGCCGGAAATGATCATGTCTTTTTTTCGGTCCACGAGGGTGAGGTAGCCGTCTTCGTCTTGTCGACCGATATCGCCCGATCGAATGAAGGTGCGTCCGCGCTCGTCCTGCCAAATCAATTCGGCGGTTTGCTCGGGGCGGCCGTGGTAACCGCTCATCATGCCGGGGCCGTAGCCGGCGATTTCGCCAATAGCGCCTGGGCCCAACACTTGGCCAGCTTCATCCAAGATGCGCAGCTCAAACCCCAGCACCGGTGTGCCCACCGTGTCGAACTTGTCCGCGGGTGCGCCAGGTTTGAGCATGGTGGCAAAGCCCTCGCTGTAACCATAGAGTTCAATGAGTTTGTCGCCCAAGCGCTCGATCACTTGGCGCTTGGTGTCGCGGCGCAAGGGCGAGCCAGCACACAGCACAACCTCGAGTGTGCTCAAGTCATGGTTGGCCAGGTCGGTCTGAAGCAGGGCGATGAACTGCGCGGGAACCATGAAGGTGTGGGTGATGCGCTCGGCCTCAACCAGCTGCGAAAACGCCTGAGGGTCAAAGGCTGGCATCACCACGCAGGTGCCGCCACTGAACAAGACCGGCAGCATCATCAGCCAAGTGCCGTTGGAGTACAGCGACGTGGTTGTCAGCGCGCGGCTGCTATCGCTGAAGCCCATCTCAATCGCGTTCGATACCGCCCAATGCACCCGCGCGCGGTGGCTTTGCAAGATGCCTTTGGGCAGCCCCGTGGTGCCCGAGCTGTAGATGATGTTGAAGGCGTCGTTGCTTTGGTAATTGACATTGGGCGTGGTGGCAGGGTGCCCACTCACGAATGCGTCGTAGCTTTGCCAACCTGGCGCTTGGCCATGCACCACATAGCGTTGGGCGGGGTTGAGGTGCAGTAACTCTGACTCAAAGGGTTGCAGCCGCTCAATGAAGTCTTGGGTGGCAAAGGCTTGAGTGGCGCCACAGTCATTGATGAGAGCAGCCAACTGCTGCCCGGTCAGTAAGCCCGACAAGGGCACCACGCAACACCCAGCTTTGACGATGCCAAACATCACCTCCAAAATTTCAACCGAGTTGCCCATCATCACCACCACGCGATCGCCACGCTTGGCGCCCGAGGCGAGCAGGGCGTTGGCCACGCGGTTCATGTTGTCGTTGAAGTCACCCCAATTGCGTCGCACGGCACCACAGACCACGGCGTCTTGGTCCTTGCGAAATTTGCCGTGGCTACTCAAGATGTCTGGAATCGTGATTTCAGCGTGATCGAGGGACAGCAAGATGTTCTCCTTGGTAATCGTGCGGTGCGGCAACAGTGAGGTGTGTGGCCCTGTGCATCCCAATGCTACTCAAACGCATCGAACAAAACAATCGTTTGGTTGTCTCGATGGAGCACTGCCTCGCACGGCATCAAAAGTTGTGTCCCTTAAAAAAGGCTGGCTTCAAGGTGATGGTGCGATAGCCCAAGGCGATCATTCCTTCTTTTTCCATTCGCTTGAGCTCGACGTGTACTTTTTGTCGTGACGCGTTGGTGCTGGAAGCGAGCTCGGATTGGCTGAAGTGCAGCACCGTCTCTTGGCTTGTGGCAGAGGGCGTGCCGTGGTATTTCGAGAGACGCAAGAGCGCTTGATAAACCCTCGCCCGCAATGAAGGCAGCAAGTCCGCTTCCATGAAGCCAAACAACTCAGCCACCCGTGTGGCGAGGTTTTTGATGAGGGCCAATGCAAAGTCCGGGTCTGATCGCAGGCGGGACTCTAGGCTTGATTGGCTGATGATCAGGAGATCGCCGGGCTTATCACACACCACGTCGGTGGGAAAAGGCGCATTGGCCAGTGCCGAGGGTACGCCGTACATCTCGCGCTCGGTCAAGAAGCGCACCAGCTGGCTGTGGCCGTCGATGCTGTTGAGCAAGACTCGGAACTGGCCCGACAGACAGATGGCCACGTAATCAATTTTGCTTCCGTAACTGACGACGGTCTCGCCAGCGTGGCAGGCCTTGATCCGACCGATGGCGCGCAGAGACTTGAGCATGGGCTCAGAGATGCGAAAGTTCAGGGTGTGTGAATCGAGCCATTCGCTTTGGCTGTGGATGGGATTCATAGGTGTCATCCCTTAAATTGTCACCTGGGTGCAATTGAGCGGATATTGGGGGTTGCACTATGCGTGGGCACCTACAAAAAACAGGAGACACCACCATGAATAAATTCTCACGCTTTGTACTGACAGCCCTTGCGGCAGCGGGGATGGCGAGCGCCAGCGCTCAAACCACCGTCAAGATTCAAGACTATCCGGGGACGGGCAATTTGCTGGTTCGCGTGGCGATTGCCAAAGGCTTTTGTCAAGAAGCCGGAATCACTTGCGAACTAAAGACGATCCCGGCAGCACCTCTGGGCTTGCAGACGATGTTGGCTGGTGATATCGATGTGGCTTACGGCCCAACCGAGGTTGCAGCCGCTGCCTTGGTGCGCAAGGCACCGATCAAAATCATTGGCGCGGGTTTCAAAGATCCGGTCTTTTTCTTGGTTGCGGGCAACAACACCAAGTTGGCCAACGAAGACAAAGGTTACCCAGAAGTCATGAAGTCCTTTAAGGGGCTCAAGATTGGCGTGACACAGCGCGGCTCGGGTGCCGAATTCCAAGTGGTTGATATGTTGCGCGATGCTGGCTTGTCTGCCAACGACGTGACTTTCGTGGCGGTTGGTGCGCCCAACACCGCGTTCCCTGCGTTGACCAAAGGGCAGGTCGATGCCGTGATGACGTTTACACCCAGCGATGGTATGTGCGCAGTGCTCAAGGCCTGCCGCGTCGTGGTGGACCCCCGCAAAGGCCAAGGCCCCAAGAGTATGTTGGCCACCCGGGGTGGGGCAGGCGTTTT
>JBEAPX010000048.1:0-3832 GCA_041164205.1 Pseudomonadota bacterium | reverse complement strand
CTTGACGCGACTCAATTCAATCGGGGCAGCCAGCAAGTTGGTGATGGCCTCGGCCACCGCCATGCGCCCCGAGGCAGGTGCATCAATCGAAGCAATCGGGGTGCGCTCGCCCATCGCCATGGCTTCACCCGCCATGCCCACGTGGTCCGCCAGAGTCACCGCGCAATCGGCCACCGGGACCTGCCAAGGGCCAACCATCTGATCGCGATGCGTGAGACCACCCACGGTGCGGTCGCCAATGGTGATCAAAAACCGTTTGGATGCGACGGTGGGGTGCCCCAACACGGCAATGACAGAGGGCTCTAACTCCACGCCATCCAATGCAATGGGGTTGAACTGACGGGCGACGCTTTGCACATCTCGCGTCATGCGCGGCGGTTTGCCGAGCAACACGTCCATAGGCATCGCCACGGGTTGATCGTCTGGCCCAGCCAAGGCATCGCTGACCACCAAATCACGCGCTTCAGTCGCTACGCCAACCACAGCAAACGGACAGCGCTCGCGGGCACAGAAACTTTCAAATTGCGGCAGCGACTCGGGCGCAATGGCCAGCACATAGCGCTCTTGGCTTTCGTTGGACCAAATCTCTTTGGGCGCCAAGCCTGACTCTTCAAGTGGCACAGCACGCAAATCAAAACGGGCGCCCACGCCGGCATCATTGGCCAGCTCTGGAAACGCATTGGAGAGTCCGCCCGCGCCGACGTCGTGGACGGCCAAGATGGGGTTGCGCTCACCCAAAGCCCAACAATGGTCGATGACTTCTTGGGCCCGGCGCTGGATTTCAGGGTTGCCGCGCTGCACCGAGTCAAAGTCGAGCTCCGCCGCGTTGGTGCCGCTGGCCAGTGAACTGGCCGCACCGCCGCCCATGCCGATGCGCATCCCTGGGCCACCCAGTTGAATCAACAAGGTGCCGGGTGGAAAAGGCAGCTTGTGGGTCAGGCGGTCATCAATGGTGCCCAGCCCACCCGCAATCATGATGGGCTTGTGGTAACCCCAGTGCACCGAGTCGATGTCGGAGTTCACGCGCTGCTCGTACTCGCGAAAATACCCCAGCAAATTGGGACGACCAAACTCGTTGTTGAACGCCGCGCCGCCCAGGGGACCGTCGATCATGATGTCCAAAGCACTGGCCATGTGCCCGGGGCGCTGGTGACCACCGTCTTGAGTCGCTTCATTGAGGTCCAGGCGGGAGACGGTGAATCCGGTCAGACCGGCCTTGGGCTTGGAGCCACGGCCCGTCGCGCCTTCGTCGCGGATCTCACCGCCCGCGCCTGTGGCCGCGCCAGGAAATGGGCTGATGGCGGTGGGGTGATTGTGGGTTTCGACCTTCATCAGCACGTGCTGCATGAGGTCGCGCTGGGCATAAGCCTGCGGTGCGCCCTGCCCGCTGGCGCTGAACTTGCGCACGGCATGGCCCTGCATGATGGCGGCGTTGTCCGAGTAAGCAACGACCGTGTGTTGGGGGTTGGTCTGGTGGCTGTGGCGAATCATGCCAAACAGGGTGTGCGGCTGCGCTTGACCGTCAATCACAAACTGCGCGTTGAAGATTTTGTGGCGGCAATGCTCGCTGTTGGCCTGCGCAAACATCATCAACTCGACATCTGTGGGGTCACGTTTGAGCCGGGTGAATGCCTCGACCAAGTAATCGATTTCATCCTCAGCCAATGCCAAGCCAAAACGCTGGTTCGCCTCGACCAAAGCCTCGCGGCCATGCGCCATGACGGCGACGTGTTCCAGCGGGGTGGCCGCCAAACTCTGAAACAACTGACTGGCTTCGTCTCGGCTCAACAGCACAGACTCCGTCATGCGGTCATGGATGAGTCCTGCGATGCCCTGAATCTGCGCCTCAGTCCAAGCGGTGTTGGACTTGCGCTCGAAGCGCCATTCGATCAAGCGCTCGACGCGGTGCAGCTGGATGCCGCAGTTGCGGGCAATATCGGTGGCTTTGGATGCCCAGGGCGAAATGGTGCCCAGACGAGGCCCCACCAACAAACTGGCCCCCTCGGTCGGGCCGGCATACACATCCCAACTCTTCAGCAACTCAGCCAAGCGCGATTCTTGGCTCGCGTCGGCGGTGTCTGCCAAGTGCACATACTGCGCGTGAACCTGCAGGATTTTGGGGTCAATGGCCTGCAATAGAGGCAACAAGTGAGCGCGTTTGAAACCTGATAGAGCGTTTCCGCCGTCAAAAAAGCACAGGTGCTGGGTCACAATCGGTGGCCTTTGAGGGGTGTGGCAGCCACCGCGCAAGTGCTGGTGGCTGTGCCGTTGGGGGAAACCCGGAATTTTAGCGGCTGAGCCAATGGCAATTGCATACACCCACGCGGTGCGCGCGGCTCGCCGCCCTGGCTTTCAACAAAGACCGCGCACCAGAGACGCTTTCATCGACCCAAGCGCTTGGTGCCCTGCGCGCCAGTGGGATAATTGCGCCCTATGAACATCACGTACAAATCCGAGGCGGACATTGCCGCCATGCGCATCGCCGGTCGTTTGACTGCCGAAGTGCTCGACTACATCACGCCTTTTGTGGTCCCAGGTGTGACCACGGATGAGCTCGACAAGCTGTGCCATGACTACATCGTGGACGTGCAACAAGCGATTCCGGCGCCACTGAACTATGCGCCTGGTGGCCACGACCCCTATCCCAAGTCGATCTGTACCTCGATCAATCAACAGGTGTGCCACGGCATTCCGGGTCCTAAAGCGCTCAAAAAAGGCGACATCGTCAACATTGACGTCACCGTGATCAAAGACGGATGGCACGGCGATAGCAGCCGAATGTTTGTTGTCGGTGAGGGATCGATTGCAGCCAACCGCTTGTGCTCAATCACCTACGAGGCGATGTGGAAGGGCATCGATATGGTCAAGCCCGGCGTGCGCCTCGGCGATATCGGACAAGCAATTCAGCGCTTTGCCGAATCTCATGGGTACTCTGTGGTGCGTGAATTTTGTGGCCACGGCATTGGCCGTGGCTTTCACGAAGACCCCCAAATCCTTCACTACGGCCGCGCTGGCACGGGCATGGAGTTGGTGCCGGGCATGGTGTTCACCATCGAACCCATGATCAATGCCGGCAAAAAAGACATCAAAGAAATGGGAGACGGCTGGACCATTGTGACCCGTGACCGATCTCTGTCGGCACAGTGGGAACACACCATCGCCGTGACCCCCACAGGCTACGAAGTGCTGACGGTGTCAGCAGGCACACCAGCACCACCCGCATTTGTCAAAGCCGCGGCTTGAAGTGAACGTTATGCAAGGTGTGCTGCTGGGCCTCAAGCAACGCCATGCCGAGGCCAAGGCGCAGCTGTTGGCTCCTCTGCTGAAGTCTGACTTCAAATCCCGGAGTGTGGGTGCGCTGCTGCGCGCCCACGCCAAACTCACCGATGACAGCCTGCTCCAACTGTGGGAGCTGGTGGATATGCCGCAAGACCACGCCCTCATCGCGGTGGGTGGCTACGGTCGAGGCGAGTTGTTCCCCTACTCTGACATCGATGTCTTGGTGATGCAGCCCGATTCGCCTGAGCGCTGCAGCGCAGGCCAACAGAAGGTCGAAGCCTTCATCACTGCGTGTTGGGACCTTGGCTTAGAGATTGGCTCATCGGTGCGCAATGTGAGCGATTGCGTGAGTGAAGCGCTGGGCGACGTGACGGTGCAAACCGCGCTCTTGGAGTCGCGGCGCGTCTGCGGTGCGCCAGGGTTGCTGCGCCAGATGCGCGAAGCGCTCGATGAGGCGATGGATGCCAAAGCGTTTCTCCAGCGCAAAACCGCCGAGATGCGCCAGCGGCATCAAAAGTTTGACAACTCTCCTTACTCACTCGAGCCCAACTGC
>JBEAPX010000047.1:0-18301 GCA_041164205.1 Pseudomonadota bacterium | reverse complement strand
ACCAACTTCATTTTGAGCGAAATGCGCAGCAAAGGGCTTTCCTTTGCTGAGGTGTTAAAGCAAGCCCAAGCGTTGGGTTACGCAGAGGCGGATCCCACATTTGACATCGAAGGTGTCGATGCCGCGCACAAGCTGTCACTGATGAGCGCGATCGCCTTTGGTGTGCAGGTGCAGTTTGACAAAGCCCACATTGAAGGCATCACCCAATTGCAAACGGAAGACATCCGTTATGCCGAGCAACTTGGGTATCGCATCAAATTGTTGGGCATCACCAAACGCGTTGCGGCAGGGGTTGAGTTGCGGGTGCACCCCACGCTGGTGCCTGCAGACCATCTGTTGGCCAATGTGGAAGGTCCGATGAACGCGGTGGTGGCTCACGGCGATGCTGTGGGCACGATTTTGTCTTACGGCCAAGGGGCGGGTGGCGAACCCACAGCCAGCGCCGTGGTGGCTGACATGGTTGATCTGGCTCGGGTGATTGACGCAGATGCTGCGCACCGTGTCCCCGTCCTGGGCTTTCAACCGGCGTCGCTCAGCGATTTGCCCGTGCTGCCGATGGCCCAAGTCATCACCAGCTATTACCTGCGGATGCGCGTCAAAGACCAAGCTGGTGTGTTGGCACAGTTGACGTCAATATTGGCGCAGCACAACATCAGTGTGGACGCCATGTTGCAGCGTGAAGCGGCGGCAGTGGGCGGTGAAAACTCGCACCAAACGGATTTGATCGTCTTGACGCATGACACGCAGGAAGGCGACATGGATCAAGCCATTGCGCACATGGAGGCGCTGGACGCGGTGCTTGCGCCGATCACTCGCATTCGCAAGGAAGGACTGGCCTGATGCGTTACATCTCAACCCGTGGTGATCAAACCCAGCGCCAGTTTTGCGACATCCTGTTAGAAGGTTTGGCGCCCGATGGGGGCTTGTATCTGCCCGTCACTTATCCTCAGGTCGATGACGCCACCCTGAGCCGCTGGCGTGGATTGTCCTATGCCGAACTCGCCTTTGAAGTGTTGTCGCTGTACATCGACGATATTCCGGCTGAAGACTTGCGTACGCTCTGCGCCAAGACGTATACGCAAGAGGTATTTGGCACGGCGGAAATCGTGCCGCTGAAGCCGTTGACGTCCGGGCTGATGCTTGAGGCGCTGTCCAATGGCCCAACCCTTGCGTTCAAAGATATGGCCATGCAGTTGCTGGGCAATTTGTTTGAGTACGAACTGGGGCGCCGTCAAGAAGAGTTGAATATTTTCGGTGCCACGTCCGGTGATACGGGCAGTGCGGCCGAATACGCGATGCGAGGCAAGAAAGGCGTTCGGGTCTTTATGACCAGTCCACACGGCCGCATGAGTCCGTTTCAGCAGGCGCAGATGTTCAGCCTGCAAGACAGCAACATTCACAACATTGCGATTGAAGGTGTGTTTGACGACTGCCAAGATATTGTCAAAGCGGTGTCGAATGATTTGGCCTTCAAGCGCGAGCACCGCATCGGCACGGTGAACTCGATCAACTGGGCCCGTTTGTTGGCACAGGTGGTGTATTACTTCGCTGGGTATTTTCAAGCGACGACGAACAATGCTCAACGCGTCAGTTTCACGGTGCCCAGCGGCAATTTTGGCAACGTGTGTGCCGGTCACATCGCACGCCAAATGGGGCTTCCGATTGACCGCTTGGTGGTGGCGACCAACGAGAACGATGTGTTGGACGAGTTTTTCAAAACGGGTGTGTATCGCGTGCGCGGCACCCAGGAAACTTGGGAGACGTCCAGCCCATCGATGGACATTTCCAAGGCCAGCAACTTCGAGCGATTTGTGTTTGACTTGTTGGACCGAGACGGCAGCAAGGTCAAAGCCTTGTTCTCGCAGGACCTCCAGACGGGACAGTTCAACTTGAGCGCAGATCAGCGATTTGCCCATGCCGCCACCCGCTATGGTTTCCAAAGTGGCCGCTCAACCCATCAAAACCGGCTGGACGTGATTCGTGAGGTGTATGAGCAATACGGCGTGATGATCGACACCCACACAGCGGATGGCGTCAAAGTTGCCAAAGAATATTTAGATCCCAGTGTGCCGATGATCGTTTTGGAAACGGCCTT
The DNA here is from genome assembly GCA_041164205.1 of Pseudomonadota bacterium. Lineage (GTDB taxonomy): Bacteria > Pseudomonadota > Gammaproteobacteria > Burkholderiales > Burkholderiaceae_C > RS62. The sequence goes on along the minus strand of JBEAPX010000047.1, from coordinate 16,206 downwards.
GCCGATCAAATTCGCATCCACGATCGTCGAGGCGCTAGGGCTTCAGCCTGATCGCCCCCCCAAATTTGAGGGCATAGAGGACTTGCCGCGCAAGGTGCAGGTGATGCCGGCCAGTGTGGAACAAGTCAAGGCCTATATCCATACCCATACGAGAGACTGATCGCGATGGCTCCCAACAACCGCCCGCCATTGACCCCACTTGACGACGCTTTAGAGGCTTTGCTTCAAGCCACTCAAGGCATCAAGGAAACCGAAACGGTCTCTACGATGGACGCGCTTGGACGAGTGTTGGCTCAAGACGTCGTCGCAGAGATGTCAGTGCCAGCCTTTGCGAACAGTGCGATGGACGGCTACGCCTTTGCGCTAGACGACTGGTCTATGGCTGGCAAGGAGGGCCTGTCGATCTCCCAACGGGTCCCTGCTGGTCATGCCCCTGAGGCGCTTCAGCGCGGCACTTGTGTGCGGATCTTCACCGGAGCGCCGTTGCCCAAGGGTGCAGACACCGTCGTGATGCAAGAAAACGTGGTCATCAAAGATGACGCCGTTCACATCCAGGGTGAGGTCTACCGTGGGCAAATGGTTCGACAGGTGGGCGAAGACATCGCAGTTGGGCAAACCGTGATAACGGCAGGGTCCCGTTTGAGTGCGGCTGACCTTGGGATGGCCGCGAGCCTGGGCGTTGCTCAGCTGTCGGTGTATCGGCCAGTCAAAGTGGCCTTGTTTTCGACGGGTAACGAGCTTCAAACGCCAGGCGATATTCGTCCTCAAGATCTTCCGCCTGGCGCGATCTTCAATAGCAATCGGTATTTTTTAACTTCGTTGCTCAAGCAATTGGGTTGCCAAGTCACCGACATGGGCGTCGTGCCCGACCAACTAGAGGCCACTCAGCGGGCGTTGAGTGCGGTGGCCGCTACGCATGACGTGGTTTTGACCAGCGGCGGGGTTTCTGTTGGCGAAGAAGACCACGTCAAGCCGGCAGTGGAAAGTTTGGGTTCGCTGTCGTTGTGGTCAATCGCGATCAAACCGGGCAAGCCGTTTGCCTCGGGTTGGCTGCGTCGCCCTGATGGTTCTCAAGCCCACTTCATCGGCTTGCCGGGCAACCCCGTGTCGAGCTATGTCACTTTCGCCGTGTTGGTGAGGCCTTTCCTTTGCAAGTTGCAAGGGCGAGACCAATGTCGCGTTCACCCCATGACGCTACAAGCCAACTTCGAATGGCCTAAGGCGGACAAGCGACGGGAGTTTTTGCGAGTGAAGCGCAATGCATCTGGGGGCCTCGATTTGTTCCCCAACCAAGGCTCCGGCGTTTTGACGTCGTTGGCTTGGGCTGACGGTTTTGTCGACAATCCACCCGGTAAAACCATTGCGTTCGGGGACAATGTGCGCTTCATCCCTTTGGCAGCCTTGTTTGGCGTGGAGGGCTAAGGCGTGCGCATCCAGCTGGTTTACTTTGCATCCGTGCGAGAGGCCATTGGCCAGCCTCGCGAGCAGTGGGAGACCGAATGCAGCGATTTGGATGCCCTGCGCTCGGAGCTGCAACAGCGCGGTGAACCGTGGTACACCGCGTTGGGCCATGACAAGCCCTTGCGTTGCGCCGTCAATCACACGATGGTGCAGGGCAATGTCACTCTCCAAAGCGGCGATGAAGTGGCGTTCTTTCCGCCCGTGACCGGGGGTTGATGCGTGGCTGATTCGATTCGCATTCAACCCCAAGACTTCGACGTCAGTGAGGAGTTGGCGTTGATGCGGCGTGGTGATGGCCGAGTCGGAGCGGTCTGCTGTTTCGTAGGGACGGTGCGCGAAGTCGGAGGCACTGAGGCCGTCAGTGCGATGGAGCTGGAGCATTACCCGGGGATGACTGAGGCAGCCATTGCGCAAATGATTGAGGAGGCGCGCCGGCGATTTGAGGTGCTGAGCAGCACGGTGATCCATCGGGTCGGTGTGTTGGCTCCTGAAGATCAAATCGTGTTGGTGGCGGTGACCTCGCCCCATCGGCACGATGCGTTCCAAGCTTGTGAGTTTTTGATGGATTACCTCAAAACGCAGGCCCCGTTTTGGAAAAAAGAGACCACACCCTCAGGTGCGCGCTGGGTTGATGCCCGTGACAGCGATGATGCTGCGCTCACGAGGTGGGGTATTCAGGCTACGAACGCCCGAAACAACTGATCTGCGCAAGGGAGTCCCCTTGAAATCTCTCAGTTCGGTGCCAAGTAATGAGCAATCGAACCATTTGGAGTCTTTCCATGAGAGCAGACAAACTCACCACTAAATTTCAAGAGGCCCTTGGGGAAGCGCAAAGCCTCGCCCTGGGTCACGATCACGCTTACATTGAGCCCCAGCACGTCTTGCTGGCGATGCTCAGACAAACCGATGGTCCTGCGGCATTGTTGCAGCGCGCCGGAGGTCAGATCAACGCGATGCAGCAGGCCGCAGAAGCGGCGTTGAAGCGCCTACCCACCGTGCAAGGCCAAGACCAAGTCCAAGTCGGGCGTGACACGGTGAGTCTGCTTCAAGCGGCCGAAAAGGACGCCATCAAACGCGGCGACCAGTTCGTCGCGAGTGAGTTGTTCTTGCTGGCCCTGTCCGCGCATAAAGGGGAGGCGGGTGAGCTGCTGCGTCAGCACGGCGTCACTGCGGCCTCATTGGGCAAGGCCATTGATGCCTTGCGCGGTGGACAGCGCGTCGACAACGCAGAGGCCGAGGGGCAACGCGAGGCCTTGAAGAAATACACCATGGATTTGACCGAAAGGGCGCGGTTGGGCAAGCTCGATCCAGTCATTGGACGGGATGATGAGATTCGGCGGGCGATTCAAGTGTTACAGCGCAGGTCAAAAAACAACCCAGTGCTCATTGGCGAACCGGGTGTTGGAAAAACCGCGATTGTGGAAGGTTTGGCCCAACGCATTGTGGCGGGCGAAGTACCTGACACCTTGAAGGAAAAACGGGTGCTGGCCCTCGATATGGCCGGTCTGCTGGCTGGCGCGAAATTCCGTGGCGAGTTCGAAGAGCGTTTAAAAGCGGTGCTGAAAGAAGTGTCTGCCGAAGAGGGGCGAATCATCCTTTTCATTGATGAGTTGCACACCATGGTGGGTGCTGGTAAAGCTGAAGGTGCCATGGATGCCGGCAATATGCTCAAACCCGCGCTGGCCCGCGGTGAGTTGCACTGCGTCGGTGCGACCACCTTGGATGAATACCGCAAGTACATCGAAAAGGACGCTGCGCTAGAGCGCCGATTCCAAAAGGTGTTGGTCGAAGAGCCGTCCGTTGAAGCGACGATTGCGATTTTGCGTGGGCTTCAAGAAAAGTACGAAGTCCACCACGGTGTGGACATCACAGACCCCGCCATCGTGGCCGCGGCTGAGCTGTCAAATCGCTACATCACGGATCGCTTTTTGCCCGACAAGGCGATTGATTTGATTGACGAGGCAGCGGCCAAGATCAAGATCGAAATCGACTCCAAGCCCGAAGTGATGGACAAGCTGGATCGCCGTTTGATTCAGTTGCAAATCGAGCGTGAGGCGGTCAAAAAGGAAAAGGACGAGGCGTCAAAAAAACGCCTGTCCTTGCTTGAAGAAGAAATCGAAAAATTACGCCGAGAGTATGCGGACCTTGCGGAAGTGTGGAAGGCTGAAAAGTCTGCGGCGCTGGGTTCAGCGCAGTTCAAAGAACAAATCGACAAGATCAAATTTCAGATTGAAGAACTCAAGCGCAAAGGCGATTTCAATGCGGTCGCTGAGCTGCAATACGGCCAGTTGCCTGAGCTTGAAAAGCACCTGAAGGAGGCGCAAGACAAGGAAACCCACAAGGATCCAAACGCGGCGCCGCGCTTGTTGCGTACGCAAGTTGGCGCTGAGGAAATCGCCGAGGTGGTGGCGCGTGCCACAGGTATTCCAGTGGCCAAGTTGGTGCAGGGCGAGCGGGACAAATTGTTGGCCATGGAGGAGCGATTGCATCGCCGTGTGGTGGGTCAAGAAGAGGCCATCGATGCGGTTTCAAATGCGATTCGGCGCTCGCGAGCAGGCTTGTCCGACCCCAATCGTCCGACCGGGTCGTTCTTGTTTTTGGGGCCGACTGGGGTTGGAAAAACCGAGCTGTGCAAGGCTTTGGCCAACTTCTTGTTTGACTCTGAGGATCACCTGATTCGCGTTGATATGAGCGAATTCATGGAAAAGCATTCAGTGGCGAGGTTGATCGGCGCGCCGCCAGGCTATGTGGGTTATGACGAGGGCGGTTATTTGACCGAGGCAGTGCGGCGCAAGCCCTATAGCGTGGTGCTGCTCGATGAGATTGAGAAGGCGCACCCCGATGTGTTCAACGTGCTGTTGCAGGTGTTAGACGATGGTCGTCTGACCGATGGCCAAGGCCGCACGGTTGACTTCAAGAACACAGTCATTGTCATGACCAGCAACATTGGATCTCACTTGATTCAGAGCATGGTGGGGCAGGACCACGACTTGATCAAGGATGCCGTTTGGGAGGAGTTGAAGGCCCACTTCCGCCCCGAGCTGCTCAACCGAATTGATGAAACAGTCGTTTTCCATGGCTTGTCGGCGGCTCATATTGCCTCGATTGCCAAGATTCAGTTGGAGGGACTCAAGGGGAGGTTGTCGCAACTTGAATTGAACTTGAAGGTGGATGACGTTGCCATTGAAGAGTTGGCCAAGGTCGGCTTTGACCCCGTCTTTGGTGCGCGACCGCTGAAGCGCGCCATTCAGCAACGCATTGAGAACCCACTCTCGAAGTTGATTTTGGAGGGCCGGTTCTTGCCCAAATCGACGATTGAGGTGAGCGTCAATCCAGCGCTGGAACCCGGTCGCTTCTTTTTTGACGCGTCGGCCTGAGCGACTTCACGCGCGCCGCGAGCCGGGGGGCAGTTGCCGGCTGGCGGCGTTTTGCCTTATATTAGCGCTTACTTATACAAGGAGTTGACGATGTCTTTTTACCGCTTCCGTCTGGCCCGTTGGTTTTTGGGCCCGTTGTGCTCGCTGGCCTTGATCAGTCCGACATGGGCGCAGACCAACGCCGAGGCGATCGAAGCGATGGAGGCGTATCTGGACTTCGCCGACTACCAAGGCGGCAACATCGCGGATGCGCAAATTCCCGAGGATCAGTGGGCCAAGTATTTCATCATTGACACCCGAAGCGCTGACCAGTTTGCCAAGTCTCACATTCCTGGCGCCGTGAACATCGAGTGGCGCCAGGTGCTTGCCAAGCGCGACACCATTCCGAAAGACAAGCCCGTGCTGGTTTACTGCAACACCGGTACTTTGTCGTCTCAGGCTGGGTTGGCCTTAAGGTTTGCAGGCTGGGACAACGTCCAGATATTGCACGACGGGTATGTTGGCTACCGCGCCAAAAGAGGGCAGTAAATACCGTCGCTGACTTGCTAGGCAGCCGTTGAATTGGCGCCTATCATGCCGCATGACTTCAACCACCATGCCCCATGATGTGGCGACTGTGCCTTTGAAAGACGATGCCCGTGTGATCGGGCTCGTCGGTATGGCGCACGCCATCTCGCATTTTTCTCACCTCTTGTTGCCACCGCTGTTTCCGCTCTTCATGGCGGAATTCAATTTGAGTTTTTCTCAGGTTGGCTTTTTGGTGACCTTGTTCTTCGTGATTTCAGGCAGCGGGCAAATGCTCTCTGGCTTTGTGGTCGATCGCGTGGGTGCTAGGCCTGTGCTGTTCATGGCGATTGGCTGCTTTGCGTTGGCAGCGGCATCAGCGGCCACCGCACAAAGCTACGCTGGTCTGTTGTTGTGTGCGGCGTTGGCCGGCGTAGGCAATGCGCCTTTCCATCCTGTCGATTATTCGATCCTCAACCAAAAGGTGTCGGCACCTCGTTTGGGCTATGCCTTCAGTGCCCATGGATTGACTGGCAACCTCGGTTGGGCGCTGACACCCGTGTGGTTGGTCACCTGGACAGCCTGGTTTGACTGGCGCACTGCGTACTGGGCAGCAGTGGGCTTGTATGGCGTGGTGTTGCTGATCCTATATGTCAACCGCCATGTGTTGCGCACCGAGACCGTGGTGCGCTCGAGTGCTCCTGGCGCTGAGCATGAGTTGGCGTTTTTGAAGCTGCCGGTGGTTTGGTGGTGTTTCTTTTATTTCTTTTTATCCACCATGACTTTGTCGGTGGTCCAAAGCTTTGCTCCGTCCATCCTCAAAGCGGTTCACGGCGTGGGCCTTCAGGCCGCCTCTTTGACACTGACCGCCTACATGTTGTGCAGTGCTTTTGGTGTCTTGCTGGGTGGTTTCGTTGCGGCAAAGATGGCGGCGCAAAGTGAACGGGTGGTTGCGGTGGCCATGGCCATCGGCTCTGTGATCTTGTTGGCCGTGGCGACGGGTTGGGCTGGACCATCTGGGACCATGGTGTTGCTGGCGGTAACCGGCTTGGCCATCGGAGTCGGAGGGCCCAGCCGCGACATGATGATCAAGAAGGCGACGCCCAAAGGTGCCACGGGTCGGGTTTATGGCACGGTCTACTCAGGCCTAGACGTTGGCTTTGCGGTCTCTCCCGCGGTGTTTGGGATCTTGATGGATCACGGCTGGTTCCAGTTGACCCTGTCTGGCGCCGCATTGACATTGTTGTGTTCTGTTGGGGCAGCGCTCATGGTGGGCCGTTTGACCCACCAGGCGCAGATGAGGTAAGCACATATGGCGACCACTGCGGCACCCCAGTTGGCGGGTCATCTTCTTGTGCGCTGTTTGATTGAGCAAGGGGTCAGCCATGTCTTTGGTGTGCCGGGGGAAAGTTTCCTCGCAGCCTTGGACGGTTTTCACGAGCACGCCGAGCAGATCCGTTTCGTGCCCAATCGGCAAGAGGGCGGTGCGGCCTACATGGCAGAGGCTGTGGGTAAATTAACTGGCCGCCCTGGTGTGTGCTTTGTGACCAGAGGTCCGGGTGCGACGAACGCTTGCATCGGCGTGCACACCGCGTTTCAGGATTCGACCCCGATGGTGGTGTTGATCGGCGACGTCGCCCGCGATGCCCGCGATCGAGAGGCCTTTCAGGAAGTTGACTTCTCCGCCATGTTCGGGCCATTGGCCAAGAGCGTGCAGCGGATCGACGACCCTGAGCGCATCCCTGAATATGTGCAGCGGGCTTTTGCCACGGCACTGAACGGTCGTCCTGGGCCTGCGGTGCTGGTCTTGCCAGAGGATATGTTGACCATGCCCGCGCTTGCCCAACCGCTGCCCCGTGTAGAGCCGGTGCGAGGCGGGGTTGACCCTGAGCCGTTGGCAGAGCTGTTGGCGCGGCTTCGGCGCGCTCATCAGCCATTGGTGCTCCTGGGTGGTGGCGGTTGGAGTGCCAAGGCGTGCCAAGACATGGAGTCCTTTGCGCACCGATGGGGACTGCCGGTTGCCTGTGCCTTTCGTTTCCAAGATTTATTTGACAATCGCGACGATCATTACGTGGGCGACGTCGGCCTGGGCGTTGCGCCGCATCTGGCCGCAGCAGTCAGGAATGCCGATATGTTGCTGGTCGTGGGCGCGAGGTTGGGCGAGTCGACGAGCAGCGGCTACACCCTGGTGCCGGTAGGGGCACCACGCGATGGACTCGTTCATGTCCACGCTGACCCCGAAGAGTTGTATCGGGTCTATACCCCTTCGTTGGCCATCAACAGTGGCATGCCGGCAATGGCTGCGGCGCTGGCACAGAGCGAGCCACCTCAGTCGTGTGCTTGGGAGGGCTGGCGTCGTGAGCTCCGACGGGCGTTTGAACAGCACGGCAACCCTGCTTCATCGCGCCGAGATGCGCCGGGCGATGTCGACATGTTTGCGATCATGGAACACGTGAGAGCCCACCTGCCGGGCGACGCAATTTGTACCAACGGGGCAGGTAACTTTGCCACTTGGTTGCACCGTTTTTACCCCCTGCCAGGGTGGGCGAGAGGCCAGAGGACCCAACTGGCGCCCACCAATGGGTCGATGGGCTATGGGGTGCCAGCTGGCGTTGCCGCGTCGATGGTGTCGGGTCGGCCTGTGCTGACTTTCACCGGTGACGGCGATTTCTTAATGAATGCCCAGGAGCTTGCGACCGCAACAGCGATGGGTGCTCGCATGGTGATCGTGCTGGTGAACAACGCGATGTACGGCACGATTCGGATGCATCAAGAGCGGGAGTTTCCGGCTCGCTTGGCAGGCTCCTCGCTGCATAACCCTGACTTTGTGGGTTTAGCGAGGGCTTACGGTTTGGGGGCGAGCCGCGTGACGCGAACAGACCAGTTTGCGCAGGCTTGGTCGGAAGCCTGGAATGCCCCTGGCAGTTATTTGATCGAATTGGTCATTGACCCTCAGGTCATCACGCCCAAGGCCACGTTGAACGACATTCGCCAAGCCAGCCTCAAGGCGCTCAAGCCGTCCTGAAGCGATGGGCAGAGAGGGCTCGACGCCTTGACTCACCATCCAGGGCCGGCGTCACCGTGTTGAGCGCAAGACCCGGCTCTGAGGAATTGAGGCATAAAAAAACCGGCCGAAGCCGGTTTGCTGCGTGGCTCGCCGAGGCGAGGCACTGCATCAAGACAAATGTGCGCTGACCAACTTGGTCATTTCAAACATCGTCACTTGGTCTTTGCCGAAGATCACACGCAGCTTGGCATCGGCATTGATGTTGCGCTTGTTTGCGGCGTCTTGCAGGTTGTTCTTTTTGATGTATTCCCAAATTTTCTTGGTGACTTCGGTGCGAGGCATGGGGCTGGCACCAATCACAGCGGCTAAGTCAGCGCTGGGAGTCATAGGCTTCATAAAAGCGGCATTTGGTTTGCGTTTGGTTTCTGTTGCCATTGCAAGTTGTTCCTTGTGTATTTGTCATGAATGTCAAACCACTAGCGGTGGGTGAGGCTCGCGCCTTCTCCTATTGCGTAGGGTTAACGGCATCCTACCTCCATATCGAGCGATTTCCTTGCGGTACAGGGTATATCCGTATCTTTTTTTCGGCCGAATAATCCTTTTTAACTAAATCAAATTAATAAGATTCCCACAAATGGTGTCTGAATCCCTGCGCGCCATCGCTTCAGGTACAGTTGGGCGACATTGGATAGTCTTGAGAGGGAAGCCATGTTTTCAACTTGTGATTTCTGCGATGCACACAAGGACGATGCTTCGGGGGCATTCAGAGTGCTGGTGGCGCCATGGCGAAGCTATGGTCAGGTGGATCGTTTCTACGGTGCCGTTCAGACGGTGCAATGCTTTGAGGACAACACTCCAGTCAAGGCCGCAGTAGAAAGCCCAGGCGAGGGCCGGGTATTGGTGGTCGATGCGGGCGCTTCTATGCGCAAAGCCGTATTGGGTGGTAACTTGGCGGCCGCTGCTGCCCGAAACAACTGGGCAGGCTTGGTCATCAGCGGATGTGTGCGAGATCTGAATGAGCTGCAGACCACGCCAGTTGGCATTTTGGCACTCGGACACGTTCCCATGCCCACACAGCGCAAAGACCAAGGATTGACTGGCCTAGCTGTGCAAATCGGCGGGGTATGGGTGCGGCCGGGCGAGTGGCTGTACGCCGACACAGACGGCGTCGTGGTGTCTACCCAATTGCTGCATTGAGGCGCGCAGCCCACTGAGCCGTTCAGGGCCACAAGGGCCCTGGCCGTCTGATTTTTAAAACGCTTTGCTGAGCATATACGCGGCCAGGCAAAACAGCAGGCCTGAAAAAATCCGCTTCAACTTGACCACAGGTAAGGCGTGTGCAGCCCGTACGCCCAGTGGGGCCACCAACACGCTGGCGGATGCAATCACCACCAATGCCGGGACAAAAATATAGCCAAAGGCACCATCCGGCAGGTTTTGCTCTGACCAGCCGCTGTAGATGTAGCCCAATACGTTGGCCAACGCGATTGGAAAGCCCAGCGCCGCGGCCGTGGAGATGGCGTTGTGCATGGTGACATTGCACCACGTCATGTACGGCACGCTGATGAATGCGCCACCTGCACCCACCAGACCCGACAGAAAGCCCATGACACCACCGGCGCCGATTTGTCCAACGGGACCGGGCAGGTCGCGCGAGGGGCTTGGTTTGACGTTGCGGAGCATTTGAAACGCTGAAAATCCCACAAACACCGCAAAAACCAAGGCGAGGCTTTGGCCCTTAACCACGCTGAACGCCCCAAGGCTGGCGATCGCGGACCCCAACACAATCCCGGGTGCCAATCGCATCACCAAAGGCCAGAGCACGGTGCCACGCTTGTGATGGGCCCGCACGCTCGAGAGGCTGGTGAAGATGATGGTCGCCATCGACGTTGCAATGGCCATTTTGATGGCGAGGCTGTCAGGTACGCCGCGATGGGTCAGGATGTAGGTGATGAAGGGCACCATGATCATGCCCCCCCCGATGCCAAGCAAGCCCGCCAAAAATCCCGTACCCGTGCCCAACAGGAGCAACTCAACGATGAGGGTGGGTTCGATCATGGGGACCTTTGCGTGAAGAGAAATGGGTGTCTGCGAAAGCCGCTGGGCCGCATTCCTGAACCGGAGGTTCAGGTGGGCGAGGGCAGAAGGGCTTCGGGTTCGTCTGACGCGAGACGATCACACCCACCCAGCGATTTACCAAGCCCGAGCTCAATGAGCATTGGTTCAAGGAAATATAGAGCCCAGCGCGCTTTGCAGACCCAGCTATTGTAGGCGGGTGAACGCCAGATCCTGCAGGTCAGAGCAAACGCCCATCGGATTGAAGGGCTTGGTCGAGCTTGCTGATCAGCGATTGCAAAATCTGATCTTGTGCGACATCGTCAGCATTTCCAGCGCCATTTGCATCAGCCGCCACCCCAGGCTGTGGCGGTGTCGGTGACGCCGAATGGGCTTGTTTGTTCAAATCAAATGCCAAATTCAAACTGGCCAAGACGGCAATGCGGTCTCGCGCTTTGATCTTGCCGGCATCGCGAATGCTGCACATGGCGTCGTTGACGCGCTGAGCTGCCTGGCGCAGCGCGTCTTCTTCGCCGTCGGGGCTGGCTAAGACATAGCCCTGACCCATGATTTGTACATCCACGCGGCTCATGGAGCAGACTCCTCTTGGTTCGGCAAGTTGTTCATCAATGCGTCGACCCGCTGCCGTGCAGACTGCAGGCGTTGTTTGAAAGTATCGCGCTCTTGGGTCAACTGCGCATTCTGTTGCAGCAACAATTCGTGGGCACGTTGAAGCTCTTCGTGGCGCAGCAACAAGCGCTCGACACGATCTTGCAGTTGTTGAATCAATTGGGGGTCTGCCATAGCCAAACATTGTAGGGGGTGACTGGCGTGCCGTCACCTTGGTCAAGGGGAATCAAGCTTGGACCTCTTTCTGCCGGAAACCACACCACTCTGCCACGCCGCACTCCCAACACCTGGGTTTGCGGGCCTGGCAAACATAGCGCCCGTGCAGGATCAACCAGTGGTGCGCATCCACCAGATACGCCGTGGGAATGCGCTTGAGCAGTTGCATCTCGACCGCCAATGGCGTCTTGCCCGGCGCCAGCCCGGTTCGGTTACTCACGCGAAAGATGTGCGTATCGACGGCCATCGTGGGTTCACCAAAGGCCACATTCAGCACCACATTGGCGGTCTTGCGTCCCACTCCCGGTAAAGCCTCAAGTGCCTCACGGCTGCGGGGGACTGTGCCGCCGTGCTGCGCCATCAGAATATGACAGGTCTCCATCAAGTGCTTGGCCTTGCTTTTGTACAGGCCGATGGTCTGGATGTAGCCCATGAGTCTGTCGAGGCCCAAATCGATGATTGCCTGAGGGGTGTTGGCGACCGGGAAAAGCTTGCGCGTGGCCTTGTTCACGCCCACATCCGTCGCCTGAGCAGACAGCAAAACCGCCGCCAAAAGCTCGAACACACTCGTATACTCAAGCTCGGTGTTGGGCTGGGGGTTCGTTGCCTGCAAGTGCGCGAAAAACGGCTTGATGTGTGATGTCTTCATAACCGAATTGTGTCTCATGAGCTTGAATTTTGCGCAGCGATTGGATTGGATCGAGACCTCGGCCATCCGCGAACTATTTAAATTGCTCGGTAAGCCCGGCATCATCAGTTTTGCAGGCGGTTTTCCCGACGCTCGCCTGTTTGATGTCGAAGGCATCCGTGCCGCTGGTGAAGCAGCCTTGCAGGCGGATCCCGGCGGCACCTTGCAATATGGGGCAACCGAAGGTTACAACCCGTTGCGCCAACAAATCAGCCAATGGATGGCGGCCCGTGGGGCAACTCAAGTGGCCCCTGAGCAATTGATCGTCACGACTGGGTCGCAGCAGGCTCTGGACTTGATTGGCAAAACCATGATCTCGCCGGGCGACACGGTGATCGTCGAGGCGCCGACGTTCCTGGCCACGATCCAATGCTTCAAGCTCTACGGTGCCAACGTCGTGACTTTGCCCGTTGATCAAGATGGCGCCGACCCCGAGGCGCTTGAGGCCTTGATTGCGCAGCATCGCCCCAAATTCGTCTACCTGATTCCCACATTCGGCAACCCCAGTGGTGCGACGCTGTCTTTGGCGCGCCGGCGGCGTATGCTCGAGTTGGCAGTTCAAACCCAAACGCTGATCGTTGAGGATGACCCCTATGGCGATTTGTATTTTGATGCGCCGCCTCCGCCCAGCCTGATGGCCTTGAGTGAGCAAGTGGCGGGGAGTCGGGACTGGTTGGTCCATTGCGGCAGTCTGTCCAAAATTTTGTCACCCGGCCTTCGAGTGGGGTGGTTGATTGCGCCGGCTGAGTTGCTGGCGAAGGCCGTGATGTGTAAGCAGTTCAGCGACGCCGCCACATCGACCTATGCGCAGGCCACCGCGTCTGCGTACTTAGCCAGCGGTGGTTTGAGCCAAGCCTTGGATCGAATTCGTCCTGTTTATGCCGAACGCGCGAAAGCCATGGTCCACGCATTGCGCAGGGAGTTGGGCGATGCTGTCGAGTTCGTCGAGCCGGGGGGCGGATTGTTTGTGTGGGCACGCCTCACTGCGCCCGGAGCTGATGCGAATTTGCTCGCCAAGCGGGCCATCGAACAGGGCGTGGCATTCGTGCCTGGTGCGCCATTCTTTGCGGCGCAACCTGACCACGCCACGTTCCGTTTGTCATTCGCCACCGCAGATGTGTCAACGATCGAGGAGGGTGTGGCCAAGCTGGCCAAAGCCCTCTGAGCCCTGGGCACAGTGAACCTCACACCGCGATGGGCGGCATTCTGAGCCGCAGTTGGGTCTGATGAGATGCCCCTTTGATGACCCATGCGCACACATGAAAAAAGCACCTCTCAGAGGTGCTTTTTTTAGCCCCTGAGGGGCGGGCATCAGCTCGAGTGAATGGCTTTCCAAACCACTTGCGGGGTGAGTGGCATTTGGAGACCCGCCGTGCTGGCGGCGCGGTCATTGCGCGCCAAGGCATTGGCAACTGCATTCACCACAGCGGGTGTTGCACCGATGGTCCCCAGCTCGCCCACGCCCTTGACCCCCAAGACATTGGTTTTGCAGGGCACTGATTCGTCCATATGCGTGTTGAACATCCCTTGCATCACATCGGCCCGGGGGACGGCGTAGTCCATCAAGCTGCCTGTGATCAGCTGGGCGCCATCGGCCTCGTAAACCACATCTTCGTAGAGCGCTTGTCCTGCACCTTGCACAGCGCCGCCATCCAACTGCCCACGCACAATGGTTGGGTTCACGACACGACCCACATCATTGACTGAGGTGTAGGCGACGATTTGTGTCTCGCCTGTGGCCGGGTCAACCTCAACTTCACAGATGTGCGCGCCGTTGGGCCAGGTGGGTCCAGACGCCTTGCTGGTCGAGTCGATCGCGATGCGTCCTTCGGGCTGCTTGCCCGCCAACTCTCCCAGGCTGATTTTCAAATCAGTGCCTTTGACCGTGAACGTGGCTTCGGCATACACCAAGTCTTCGGCGCTCGCCTCCAGGGTCTCCGCAGCCAGGGCGCGGGCCTTGTCCAGCGCCCGCTCGGAGCCCACGCTGACAGAACTGCCGCCGGTAAACAGCGAGCGTGAGCCGGCTGATCCAAAGCCATTGCCGCGATCGGTGTCACCCATCACGACACGGATTTTTTCGGCTGGCAGGTCAAACACGTCTGCCACCAGCTGCGTCAGCGACGTTTGGATACCCTGACCCATCGGCATCACAGCGGTGAATACTTCGACACTGCCGTCGGGCATGATTTGGACGTTGACCGACTCTTCCCAAGCGTTGCCGCCCGTCCACTCCAAGAAAGTGGCCAGACCAATGCCACGCCACTTGCCTTGCTCTGCCGAGGCCTTGGCGCGGGCATCAAATCCGTTCCAATCTGCATGGTCGAGCGCTTGTTCCATCATGCGAGCGAAGGCGCCGGAGTCGTACACCTGGCCCATCGCATTGGTATAAGGCATTTGTTCCGGGGCAATGAAGTTGCGGCGACGCACGGCCACGGGATCTAAGCCATGTTCGCGGGCGGCTTGGTCGAGCACACGCTCGATATTGAAAATCGCCTCGGGTCGGCCTGCACCACGGTAGGCGCCGGTGGGTGCGCTGTTGGTCAAGACGCCCGTGAACTGGAAGTCGATGGTTTGGATATCGTAGACACTGGTTTGCACCCAGGGGCCAATCATCATTTGAATGGCAAGCCCTGTCATGGTGGGGTAGGCCCCCACGTTGGCGTGGCTGTGCACGCGCAGGGCCAGAATTTTGCCATCGTCAGCCAACGCCACTTCCACGTGAGCGCGGACATCGCGGCCGGCTGAGCTGGTCAAAAAGTCTTCGCTGCGTGTGGCCACCCATTTCACTGGGGCCTGAATGGCATGGGCACAGTACGCTGTCATGACATCCTCAGCGTTGGCGCCGGTCTTCATTCCAAAACCACCGCCGACGTCCCCTACGATGACGCGAACTTGGTCCTCGGCCAGTTTGAGGTGCGAGGCCACTGCGCCGCGCAATGCTGTCGGCATCTGGCTGGACGCGCGCACCACCAAGCGACCATTGTCTGGGTACGCCAATGTCACGCGGGGCTCGAGGGTGAAGGCGCACAAGCGCTGGTGATCGATGTCAACGCGGGTGACAAATGCAGCCTGGGCAAAGGCTGCGTCGGCGGCGGCCCGATCGCCGTATCGGGTTTGGGCAACGATGTTGTCCGGACCGTCTGCCACGCTGATCGCGCCCGCTGCCAATGCCTGGTCCAGGTTGGCCACGGCGTCCATCGGCTCGTAGTCGACCATGACCGCTTCTGCGGCATCTTGGGCTTGTTGCCAAGTGTCAGCGACCACAGCAGCCACCGCTTCGCCGACGAACCGCACCCGGTCTGTGGCCATCAACTGGCGTGCAGGTGCCAGCAGATCACTGCCGTCTGGACGCTTGAAGTTGGCGGCTCCCGCCATGTTGGGGACCCCCGCTTTGGCCAAATCTGCACCTGTGACGATCAAGCGCACACCAGGCATCGCCTGCGCAGCGCTGGTGTCGAATTGTTTGATCTTGGCGTGGGCGTATGAACTGCGCACAAAACACACACGCGCCGCGTTGTGAGCCACGTCGTCAGTAAAGACGCCTTCGCCTCGCAACAGTCGGTCATCTTCCACGCGTTGCACTGCACGGCCGCTGCCAAATTTTGTCTCGATCATCGAAGTCTCCAAGGATGGGTCAGCCCAATTGGGGTATTGGACGTAGTTTAGTCACTGTCAAGTCCACGCGCTGTCACCTGACCATCAATGGGCGGCGGACAAGTCCCACCGGCGGTTCTTGGCTACACCAAGATGTCCAGTAGCCGGTCCAAGCCGCCGGTGTTGATCGCCACCTGTGCCTGCTCACGCACCTTGGGCTTGGCATGGTAGGCCACTGACAGGCCCGCCGCCCCCATCATGGGGAGGTCGTTGGCCCCATCGCCAACTGCGATGGACTGGTCTGCCGCAATGCCCATCAGGCTGCACAGGTCTAGCAAGGTTTGGCGTTTCATGGCGCCGTCGCAAATATCGCCCCAACTTTGGGTGATGAGTTCACCCGTCAGGCGTCCCGCCTCGATCTCGAGAGCGTTGCTGCGTACCCAGTCAATGGCCAGCCGCTGGCGCAGGCGCTCGGCAAAAAAAGTGAACCCACCGCTCACCAACAGAACCTTGAGGCCCTCGGCGTGGCAGCGCTCGATCAAGGCTTCCACCCCGGGGTTGAGGCGCAGACGATCTTGGTACACCGATTCCAGATGCGCCACGGGCACGCCCTTAAGAAGCGCGAGGCGGCGGCGAAGACTGTCTTTGAAATCTGTGATTTCGCCCCTCATTGC
>JBEAPX010000046.1:0-37179 GCA_041164205.1 Pseudomonadota bacterium | reverse complement strand
ACCTCTGCGGCTTTGAAAAGCGCCTGCGACATACCACCCAGTGACGCAAACTGTCCCATCAACAAAAACAACGGGATGATCGTCAACGAGTGATTGGCAAACTCAGCGTAGGTCAAAGCTTTGACCTGTTGCAACAACGGCATGATGTCGCCATAAATGACTGCAGATCCGGACAAGCCGACCAACAACATTGCTAGCCCAATGGGCATACGCAAAAAAATCAGCAACAACACCAAGGGGAAAGACCAAGCGGCCAGGGTCAAATCATCCATGTCAATGCTCCGCTTGAGAGGCTTGCGCGTATTGCGCTGGGGGTTGCACGATCCCAATGGACTCGAGCAGCTTCCACACATAGGCCACCAGGCCAAGGGTCGCGGGAACCATGGCTGCTGCATAGCCCCACCACAAAGGTGTCAGCAGCACAAAGGTGGTCTCCCCAGACTCTCGGTGCTCCAACATCTGGACGCCCATACGCCACACCAATAAGGTCCACACCGCCAACATCAAGGCGTTAAAGATCACGGTGAGGATCGACTTCATGGCAGGTGGGTAAGCGTTCCACAGCAAGTCCACGACGGCATGAGCACTGCGCAGGTGAGTCCAAGGCATGAAACAAAACACGGCAATTCCCGAGCCAATTTCAACCAATTCAAAGTCGCCTCTAACAGGTGATAACCCAAAGGCGGTCAAGCTTCGGCCAATGATGCTGATGACACTGAGGGCTGCAATCAACATCAGCACACCGATGCCGAAAAAGGCCATGTTTCTGTAAAAGCTGTAGAAGCGCAGGTTCATGCGGTGTCCAAACCTAAACGTGAAAACGGTCCGAGCTCGCACTCGGACCGTCAAGATTCAGGGTGTCAAGAATTCAACCCGACATCCCCAGAACGCGTGATCACTTGTCGTACTTGGCGACAGTGGCGCGCGCTTCCTTCAACAATGCTGCACCGTTCAAACCGGCTTCGTTCGAGCGCTTGACCCAGCCGTCAATGACTTGGTCAGCGTAACGGCGCCAGCGCTGCATCTCGATTTCGTCGATCACGTTGATGTTATTGCCAGCCTTCTTAACCAGCGCAATACCACCCGCATCACCGGCGTCCATGCCTTCGCCAAAGCGCTTGGCACAAGCCATGCCGCTTTGGTCGTCAATGGCCTTCTTGGCCGCTGCAGGCAGAGAGTCATACTTGGCCTTGTTCATCACCACGCCGAAGGTGTTGGTGTACAGGGCGATGCCTTTGGCGAACATGGTGTGGTTCTTCACCAGCTGATGCACCTTCAAAGGTGGCACCACTTCGTAAGGAATGGTCGTACCGTCAATCACGCCCTTAGACAGCGCCTCGCCCACTGCTGGCACAGGCATACCGATTGGGGTTGCACCCAAAGCGGTGATCAAGTCGTTGACCACACGGCCAGCGCCACGGATTTTCTTGCCCTTCAAGTCTTCCATCTTGGTGACGGGGTCTTTGGTGTGGAAGTTGCCGGGGCCGTGGGTGTGAACGCACAGCAGTTTGACATCTTTGAACTCGTCCATCGCATTGCGCTCGACGAAATCCTGCAGTGCCATCGAACCCATGGTGGCATTCTTGGTCAGGAAAGGCACTTCAAACACTTCGGTCTTTGGGAAGCGGCCTGGTGTGTACGACAACACGGTCCACACAATGTCGACGACGCCATCTTTGGCTTGGTCAAACAACTGTGGGGGTTTGCCACCCAGCGCCATGGAGTCGTATTGTTTGATTTTCAAAGTACCGCCACTCGCGTCTTCCACTGCCTTGATCCATGGGCGAATCACGTTCTTGGGAATGGGCGCTGGAGAAGGAAGCATTTGGTGGAAGCGCAAGGTCACTTCTTCGGCGTGCACAGAAGGTGCAACCAAGCCACCCAATGCGGCGCTCAATGCGGCGGCACTCAACAGAGTGCGACGGATAGATTTCATGGCGAGTCTCCTCTTTCAGGGGGTTAAGTAGATACCGCTGTGCTGTTCAATTTGAGACGCAACAAACACAATGATTCTTTCATTATCATAAACATCAAAGCCAGAGTTTCTTATTATCGGAAACCCTGATTTCATCATAGATCCAAGACAATTCTTGGGGTCTTAGATCTGGAACAACATGGCAACATGACATGGCCGTCGGCTTTTTCTTGAGGCGTCAAATAGACATCGCGGTGGTCCGGAATTCCTTCAATTACTGAAGTAATACAGGTTCCGCATACACCTTGCTCGCACGACACCATGACGTCAACGTCTGCCAAGGTGCACGCCTCCACGATGGTTTGCCCAGCCTCCACCTTAATCGTCTTGCCGCTGCTTTGCAGCACCACCTCAAATGAACCGTCTCCAGCTTGGGGTTGAGCCGCATCTGTCCCGAAGTATTCCCAGTGCAAACGCGCCTCTTCGATCCCCGCCGATCTGGCCGCGCTGAGCACAGCCTCCATGAAGGGTTGGGGGCCACACACATAGATGTGCTCGTCTGGCATCACACCCGCTATCGCTGCACTGGCATCGAAATGTCGGCCCGCCTCTGCGTCGACATGAAGGTCGAGTTGAGCACCCAGCATCGACTGCAGACGCCCTAAATACGCTGCCTTCTCTCGCTCGCGTACGGCGTAGTGCAACCGACAGGAATCCCCTCGGGCTTGCGCCTGCATGGTCATCGCCACAAATGGCGTGATGCCGATACCACCAGCGAAAAACACGTGGGCGCTGCCCATCGGCGCCATTGGAAAATGGTTGGCGGGGAAGTCCACATCCAGCACCGCCCCCGCCGTCAACCCGTGCATGGCGACCGAGCCACCACGAGAGCTTTCATCTTTGAGCACGCCTAGCTCATAACGCGAGACATCGTGGGGATGCCCACACAACGAGTACGAGCGAATACCAACTCCCGGCAAATGCACATCAATGTGAGCACCTGCATCAAACGCAGGCAAGGGTCCGCCGTCCAGAGAGACCAGCTCAATGGCCAAAATGTCTTTCGCCTCTGGCCAGCAACTGCTGACCGTCACTTGCATATCTGCCATCAATTCGCCTCGGCTTCTTCTGCGAGTTTTCGGGCGATCACTTTGCGTGACTGCACACCACCACCATCGATGTTGAGCATCAACAGCTTGCGATCGGGGTACCTCAACAAGTTGGCTTGTTGCCGCTCGAGCATTTCCAAGTCTTCCGAGAAAATTTTTCCCTGTCCCTGCTTCACAGACTCCGTCAACTCTGCGTCGTTGGGTTTGAACTTGCGGGCCATACCCCAGAAGTACCACATCGAGGTCTCCGTCTCTGGGGTGATGAAGTCCACCACCACGCTGTACGCCTTCTTGTCATCAGGGGCATGGATCCCGCCATGCCCTTCGAGAGCAACACCCACCTCGATCAAAATATGGCTGGGTGGCGTGAAACGACACACCTGCCAGCGATCCACGGTGGCGTGCTCATCTAGGCCCTGGGCACGCATCGCCATTTGCCAAAACGGCGGGGCTTTGATGCCACTCATGAAGCGCTCGGTGTAGACCGTGTCGCCATCGACGCGGGTTTTGCACGGCGTCTCATCAATTTCAGGCTGTCCGATGCTGGTGCTGTGGACATAGGTCTCGTGCGTGAGGTCCATCAGGTTGTCAACCATCAGCTCGTATCCGGCATTGATGTGATACAGCCCGCCACCGTAGGCCCACGCCGGGTTGTCGACCCATTCAAGCTGAGGGAGTGCGTCTCGGTTAGGAGCCCCCTCTCCTGGCCACACCCAAATGAAACCGCCATACTCCACCGCGGGATAGGCCTTGACCGGCGGAAAGCCTCCCACACGCTGTCCAGGCATGGCCACGGTCTTGCCCTCGCAACCCATCTCTAAGCCGTGGTAGCCACAAATCAATTTGCCGTCACGGCATTGCCCCAAAGACAAAGGGGCGCCCCGATGGGGACAAAAGTCGTCCAACGCAGCCGGCTCCCCTGCTTCATTGCGAAAGAACACCATTGGAATGCCAAGAATTTTTCGCCCCAGCGGTTTGCCGTTGATGTCGTCAGACGCACACGCCACATACCAAGTATTTTTAATGAACATATAGGACCTCACAGTGAGAGAGATGAAGGGGGTCGAAGCCACTGAACCACGGCTTGACCATCAGCGGTCGTGACTCCGCTGTCGTTGATGGAATCTTTTAAGTTGCGCTGTGCAATGCCCGCGTGCTCGCGCATCAAGGCTTCTGCACGCGCACCCTGGCGCCGCTCAATCGCGTCCAACACCTGCCAGTGCTGATCTTGGGCCACGAGAAAGCGGGTGTGGGTTCGGCTCTGGGCATCTTGATTCAGCACCAGCGCAGAGGGCGATGCGAAAGGCAGCGCCAGCGTTCGTTCGTACTCTTGCTGAAGTGCGGAGCTGCCCGACATCTCCATCAACAGCCAATGAAACCGCGCGTTCAGCTCGGCATAGGCACTCAAATCCAAGCCCTTGGGGTGGCTGATCGCAAACAGAGCATCCAAGTCGTTCAGACATGTTTTGGCATTGGCCAACGTGTCCACAGCCGCGCCGCGCTCTGCTGCCCAGCGTGCGCCCAGTCCTTCGAGCAAACCACGCATTTCAATGGTGTCCGCCATGTCTTGGGTCGTGAACTGCCTGACCACATAGCCACCGCCAGCAAGGGCTTGGAGCAACCCCTCTTGTTCAAGGCGTTGCAAAGCGGCCCGCACCGGCGTGCGCGAGACCCCAAGCCGCTCGACCAGGGGCAGCTCGGCAATCCGCTCGCCTCCCCGCAATGCCCCCGACACAATCCACTCCCGCAAAGTCAGCAGGGCTTTGGTTTGTGCATGGGCTTGCCCTGAGAAGTCCTTGGAGCGAACCGTTTTGGCGTTCATGTTGGCGATGCGTGGCGCTTTTTCGAGCTTGATGTATACAAAGATGCTTGATTCTAGGCAAAAAATTCAAAAATGGCCGTGTTTACTGTCACATCTGTATACAGCACCAAGCCGCACATCCGGGCCACTGGCGATGCGTTAGCGGTCTTCCCAGTCGAACAAACTCTCTTGCTCTGGGATCTGCCCCTCTTGGGCCTGCCACTCCGCCTTCGACAGCAAACCAGACACCTTGACGCCCAACAGCCGAATCGGGCGATCGATGGGAATGCGCCGGAGCGCCGCATTGGCGGCTTGTCGAATGTCCTTCGCCTGCTCAACACACCCCTCGGTGGTGGTGTCCCGAGTCGCCGTTTGAAATCGGTTGTCGCGCACCTTGACCCCAACCGTTTTGGCGATGTAGCCCTTGCGCTGCAAGTCACTGGCCACTTGTTCGCACAATCGGTCAAACACCTGACTGAGCTGAGCACGATCGCGCTTCACGTGCAAATCACGTTCAAAGGTGGTTTCCCTGCTCATGCTCACAGGTTCAGACTCGACCACCACGGGCCGGTCATCTCGGCCGTGCGCTGCATCAAAAAGCCACTGCCCAAACTTGCGCCCCAATTGCGCCTGCAACTCAAGCACGTCACTGGCAGCCACATCGCCCAAAGTGTTCAAGCCTAAGGCCTTGAGACGCTCATCCGCTTTGGGGCCAACCCCGTTCAGCTTGCGGCACGGCAGGGGCCACATCTTGTCGGGCACATCCGATTCAAAGAGCACCGTGATGCCATTGGGCTTGTGCATTTCACTCGCCAACTTGGCCATCAACTTGTTGGGCGCAACACCCACAGAACACGTCAGACCTGTCGCCAAGTGAATCTCCCGCTGGATCAAACGGGCCAGCACGCGTCCCCCTTCCCTTTGGCCACCTGGCACATCGGTGAAGTCGATGTAGACCTCATCAATGCCTCGGTTTTCCATCACGGGGGCCACCTCAGTGATGATGGATTTGAAACGCTTGGAGTACTCATTGATGCGCGCGCGCTCGGTATTCAACAGGATCGCTTGTGGGCAGACCTTGGCCGCCTTCATCATGGGCATGGCCGAGCCCACTCCGAATTGCCTCGCGGCGTAGTTGGCCGTGGTGATGACACCGCGTCCTTCGTAGTCCTTGATGCGGCCAAAGGCCGAAAGGGGCAACTTGGCACATTCCGCGTCACTCAAATCGGCGAACGCGTTCTCGGCACGCCAACCGCCAATGATCACAGGGACATCTTTGAGCTGAGGAAAGCGAAGCAGCTCCACGGATGCGAAGAAGGCATCCATATCCAGGTGTGCCACACGTCGGATATGCGCCATGCTTATGCGCGTTTTTGCCGCAGCCCCTGCACCTCGGCATCGGTGAGCCAACGCCATTGGCCCTCAGGCAAATCCCCCAAATGCAAGGCACCCATTTGCGAACGATGCAAGCGCTCAACGCGGTTGCTCACCGCCGCCAGCATCCGCTTGACTTGGTGGTACTTGCCTTGCGTCAAAGTCATGCGCAAATGACATTCCGAAACGATCTCTGCCGCCTCGGCGCGCACGGGCTTAGGGTCATCGTCCAACACCACGCCCTCGACCAACCGCTGAGCCTGAGACTCACTCAATGGGTGCACGGTGTAGACCTCATAGACCTTGGGTACGTGGTGCTTGGGCGAACTCATTTTGTGGATGAATTGCCCGTCATCTGACATCAACAACAGGCCCGTGGTGTCCTCATCCAGGCGCCCGACCGCTTGCACGCCGGGCGTCCCCTTGGACGGCCGTTGGCGCAAGGCTGCGGGCAACAAGCTATAGACACTGGGATGGTGTTTGGGCTTTTGTGACACTTCGTAGCCCGCTGGTTTATGCAACATCAGGTAGGCAGGAAAGTGGCACACATAGGGTTCGCCGAACACCTCTATCGCCAGGCCGTGGCCTTCAACCTCCATCATCGGGTCTGTCACCCGAACCCCTCCCACACTGACGTGGCCTTGTTGCACCATGCCGGCACACACGCGACGCGTACCAAAGCCTTGTTCGTACAAGCAATCTTGTAACGCCATTTGAGTGGTGGATTTTTGCTGAGCCATGTCGGTATTGTGCAAGCATTCAAGGGCGATTTCCGCGTGGTTTTCGTCCCGCCATAGGTCCCATGTAATATTCGGGCTCCATGCCGCCTTTCTTGAAACGTCACCTCCCAAGCCAAGAGTCTCTGCGCAGCAACCGCTGGCTGCGGTGGCTTGGACCTCGTCTCTTCAGTCATGCGCTTTGGCGCTGGAGTCGGCGCGGCGTCGCAACGGGCCTAGCTTTGGGTGTCTTTTTTGGCTTCTTGATACCGGTTGGACAAATCCCTTTGGCAGCGGGTGCGGCGATTGTGATGCGCGCGAACGTCCCTGCAGCCATCGCCAGTACCTTGGTGACCAATCCGGTCACGTTTGCGCCCGTGTATTACGCAGCCTATCAATTTGGGCATTGGGTGGTCGGAAATCCAAACCCACCTGAGCCGCTCGCGCCAGACCAGCTGCAGACCTCTCACACCCAGCCCCGCTCGCATCCAGCCAGTTGGTGGCACCGCGTCCAAAGCATGGGCAAGCCGCTGTTGATCGGGCTGGCGTCCTTCGCCATTGGATTCGGTTTGTTGGTCTACGCGCTGTCCACTTGGGTTTGGATTTGGCGCGTCAAGCGCAAACGCCGCCTGCGGCGCTCGCCACCCAAACGCGTGATGTAAAAAAAGGAACCCCAGCGGTTCCTTTTTTTGTTTCGAGGCTGTGATTCACCCCAGCCGATAGGGTGGCCGTACCCCAGAGATGCGGACCAGCGCCGGCTGCGACTAGGGCTTGTCTGTCCTGCCCAACCAGGCGCAGGACCTCCGCCTACTCAACGCCGGGTGCGGTTCAGCGCACGCCAAACCAAAGGCAACAGCCCCATGGCCAACGCAATCTTGAACACATCACCCAACCAGAACGGGGTGAAGCCCCATGCCAAGATTGGCTTATCCCACCCATACAGTGCGCCAAGCCACAACAAACCAGGGACATAAATTGCCGCATTGCCCATCAACATGGCAGCAGCCGTCGTCCAAGGAGAGCGGTCCCAGCCGCGCTCGCCCAACCAGCCCGCAATCGCCACGGCGGGCAAAAAGCCCAACAGGTAGCCACCCGTACCGCCCAGCATATAGGCCAAGCCCAGACCCTTGTCAGGCGTGCCCGTGAACACAGGCAAACCCAACGCGCCCTCCGCCAGGTACAAAGCCACCGTGGCCATACCCAGGCGCCAACCGTATGCCATGCCCAGAGCCAACACCGCCAGGGTTTGCAATGTCATGGGCACGGGGTAAAACGGAATGGATACTTTCGCCGACAAGGCCAGGAACAATGAGCCAAGCACCATCAAAACGATGGAGCGACGCACAGACGAATCAGACTGACTGGGCCATAGTTGTTGCGTTAAGGTTGCTTGCATGTGTTCCCTTTTGTCGTTAATTTACTTTTAAATTGAACTAAATTACGAAAAACGCCTTGAACTCACTCAGAGCCAAGGCGCATTTCAGAGCCGTTTGCGCGCCTATTTGGGCCACGCACAGCGGGTATCTTAAAGCAAAGGCACGCCCGTCTTGGCTTGCACTTCTTCGCGAGTCACGCCGGCTGCACATTCGACCAGCTTAAGGCCGTCTGCCGTGACATCCATGACGGCCAAGTTGGTGATGATGCGGTTCACCACGCCAACCCCAGTCAGTGGCAAATTGCATTCCGGCAAAATTTTCAAATCCTCGGTGCCGTCTTTTTTCTTGGCGGTGTGCTCCATCAATACGATCACTCGGGGAACACCGGCCACCAGGTCCATGGCGCCGCCCATGCCCTTGACCATCTTGCCGGGAATCATCCAATTGGCCAAATCACCGCGACCACTGACCTGCATCGCGCCCAAAATCGACAAGTTGATCTTGCCACCCCGGATCATTGCAAACGACTGATCGCTGCCAAATATCGAGGTTCCCTTGAGGGTGGTCACCGTTTGCTTACCAGCATTGATCAGATCAGGGTCGACTTCATCCTCCGTTGGGAAGGGGCCGATGCCCAACATACCGTTCTCGCTTTGCAGCCAGACCTCCATGTGGTCAGGGACATGGTTGGCGACGAGTGTCGGGATGCCAATGCCCAAGTTCACGTAAAAGCCGTCTTCTAATTCCTGTGCCGCACGCGCGGCCATTTCATCTTGAGTCCAAGCCATCTTCCGCTCCTGTTTATTGCTCGCGCGTGGTGCGCTTTTCGATTCGTTTTTCGGGCGTGGGGTTGTGCACGATGCGGTGCACATAAATGCCCGGCAAGTGGATGTCATCAGGGGCCAACTCACCCACCTCGACAATTTTCTCGACCTCGACGATGCACACCTTGCCAGCCGTGGCCGCAGCAGGGTTGAAATTGCGCGCTGTCAGGTTGAAACGCAAGTTGCCAGAGCGGTCCGCCACGTCAGCTTTGACCAAAGCCACGTCGGGCACCAGGGCGTGCTCCATGACATAAGTTTGGCCATTGAAGTCGCGCAGTTCTTTGCCTTCTGCCACCAACGTACCCACTCCCGTTTTGGTGAAGAAGGCTGGAATACCGGCGCCACCCGCCCGTAGCTTTTCGGCCAATGTGCCTTGGGGCGTGAACTCCAACTCGAGTTCACCCGCCAAATACTGGCGTTCGAACTCCTTGTTTTCGCCGACATAACTGGAAATCATTTTTTTGATTTGGCGAGTCTCCAGCAACTTGCCCAGACCAAACCCGTCCACCCCAGCGTTGTTCGAAATGACCGTCAAGCCTTTGACTTGGCTCGCAACCAAGGCGTCGATCAAGGCCTCTGGGATCCCGCACAGACCAAAGCCACCCACTGCCATCAACTGGCCATCCGCGACGACGCCCTTGAGGGCATCTGCGGCACTTGCATAAATCTTGTTCATCGTTGCTCCTAGCTGATACGCCACTGCGCAAACCGTTACGATACTACGTATTGAACTACGTATGATGACCTAATGACAAACCCGAATTCAGAGCGCCTCGCCCCTGTCTCAAAGGTCGACTACCGGCAGGCTTTCGATCTCGCGCCCCTGGGCTTGGTTCTGTCGCACCAGCGCAAAATCGTAGACTGCAATCGGGCGTTGTGCGACATCTTTGGCGCCAATCGCGAGGAGTTGGTCGGCGAGTCGTTTCAAATTTTGTACCCCAGTGTCGATGAATTCGAGCGCACCGGTGTGCGCATCGCGCCCATCTTGAATGCCAAAGGACATTACGCTGATGACCGCCTGATGAAGCGCGTCGGCGGCCCACAGGCCGGCGAGGTGTTCTGGTGCCACGTCACCGGTCGAGCACTCACACCTGAGGACCCTCACCTCTCGGGCATTTGGAGCTTCGAAGACCTGAGCGCTGTGCGCCCAGTCAGCAGCCCCTTGAGTCCACGCGAGCGTGAGGTGGCGGCCTTGCTATGCAAAGGCATGACTGCGAAATCCATTGGCAAAGCTCTGGGCATCAGCCATCGCACCGTCGAGATTCACCGGGGCCATTTGCTGCGCAAGTACGAATGCAACAGCACCGCTGAATTGATTGGCAAGCTCGCAGGGCGCTGATTCGCCCTGCCTCACCCAGCCGCTTATTTGGCGTCAATGACCTCTGCAGCGGCCCTGAAGGCCTCCAGCGTGAGGGGAAAGCCACAGTAGACCGACATGTGGATCAACACCTCTTTGAGCTCATCGGGCGTTACCCCATTGTTCAATGCGCCCCGCACATGCACCTTGAGCTCATGAGACCGGCCCAAGGCTGCGGCCATAGACACCGTGATCAAGCTGCGGTCTCGCAAACTCAAGCCGTCGCGCTGCCACACCGTGCCCCAAGCATTTCGGCTGACAAACTCCTGAAGCTCCGCCGTGAACGGGGTGACTTTGTCTAGGGCTGCCTGCACGTACTCATCGCCAAGCACTTGCCGGCGCGTGTTCAAGCCCGCATCGTGTTGCGCATCGCGTGGCGTTTGGCTGCTGCTGAATTCGCTCATGGGTTGTCCTTTGTTAGGTTGGAAAGAATGCCCCTATCTTGCGCGAAAAATCGTAAGCCTTGGTCACTTGCGCGCCAGCACCCTATAGCCGACCATTGCCCAGTGCGCGCCGTTGCCGCGTTCACGACAGGGGTGCATCAATAAATGATTAAAGTGTCGGTTGACAAATCTAATAGGAGATTCCATGAGCACCCGCTACCCTCTGCCAGACATCAACACTTTGCCGGACGACATCAAGGCACAAATCTTGGAAGTGCAAAGCAAGGCTGGATTTGTACCGAATGTCTTCTTAGCCTTGGCCCGCAGGCCTGCCGAGTGGCGCGCATTTTTTGCCTATCACGATGCACTGATGTTGAGAGAGGGCTCCAACCTCACCAAGGGTGACCGCGAAATGATCGTGACCACGACCAGTGCGGCCAACCAGTGCCTGTATTGCGTTGTGGCACACGGCGCTCTGCTGCGCATTTACGAAAAGAAGCCACTGGTCGCCGATCAAGTCGCCGTCAACTACCGCAAGGCTGACATCTCGCCAAGACAAAAGGCCATGCTCGACTTCGCCATGAAGGTGTGCCAGCGCTCCCACGAAATCAACGATGCGGATTTTGAATGCTTGCACCAACACGGGTTTGATGACGAAGATATTTGGGATATCGCCAGCATCACCGCCTTTTTCGGCCTCTCTAACCGGGTGGCCAGTTTCAGCAACATGATGCCCAACGAAGAGTTTTATGTGATGGGCCGCCTGCCTCGCAAGTAAACGACCTGGGCGATTGGACTGCCCTCTTTTGCGCGTTGACTCTGGGGCCAGGGCCCCAGGCTCTCGCGCCGACGATGGCTAGCCAGCGGCCCTGTGGGTTGCCGACTTGATGATGGAGCCACGCGGGCGAGACCCTTATCGGGGTTGCCTCAGGTCAGAATTTCACGCATGAATGCCGGCAAGGGGACAGACTTTTCGGCCACCATGTCTGCCCACACCACCGTCGCGCCGCCAGTTGCGCAGATGGTTTGCGGATCGTCGGTCCGCATGATTTCGTGCCACGTTTCAAACGAACTGCGTCCGGGTGGGCTCACATAGGTGCGCACCAGCAGTGTCCCAGGAAAGCTCACTTGCCTGATGAAGTTACAGAAGGCATTCGCAACCACAGGCCCCTCCCCGACTGGCGCCGACTTCACCCCTAAGCCATACATCCACTCCAGTCGTGCAATTTCAAGGTAGCGAAAGTACAAGGTGTTGTTGACGTGCCCCATCATGTCCATGTCGCCCCAGCGAATCGGGACATCGATGTCAAACACCCACTTCTTTTCGGCTGGCAACTCTAGTTTCACGGTCTTTCCTCGCTGGTCATATGGATTTCAAAATACACGATCTGCAGTTTGCCCGCGCTCAAGTCCGGGGCGTGTCACCTGCGCAGAGTTCCCTGCTGCAAGCCTGTCTAAAATCTAACTTTCTAATTCACCCGTGATGCGCCAATTGTGTGGCGCACAAGAGAGACCCCACCATGACACCTGAAGCCATCTTGGAACAATACGGCCCGCGCGAATCAATGGAGTACGACGTGGTCGTGGTCGGCGCAGGCCCTGCGGGCTTGGCCACAGCCATTCGACTCAAACAGCTCAATCCAGATGCGTCCGTGGTGGTGCTTGAAAAGGGCTCTGAGCCAGGTGCTCATATCCTCTCGGGTGCGGTCATGGACCCCAGAGCCATCACCGAATTGTTTCCTGACTGGAAAGAGCGTGGTGCTCCTTTGAACCAGCCCGTCACTGGCGACGATGTCCTGTTCCTGAGCGAAACTGGGGCGACGCGCACACCCAATGCATTGGTACCAGACAATTTTCACAACGACGGCTGCTACGTGGTGTCGCTGGGCGCAGTGACCAAATGGCTGGGCGAACAGGCCGAGGCTTTGGGAGTGGAAATCTTCCCCGGTTTTGCCGCCGCCGAAGTCTTGTTCAATGAACAAGGCGCCGTCATGGGTGTCGCAACCGGCAACATGGGGGTCGGCAAAGACGGCGAGCCCACCGCAGACTTTCAGCTGGGCATGGCATTGTTGGGCAAGTACACCGTGTTTGCGGAAGGGTCACGCGGTCACTTGGGCAAGCAATTGATCGAAAAGTTTCACCTGGACGAGGGCAAAGATCCCCAGAGCTATGCGATCGGTATCAAAGAGCTTTGGGAAATCGATCCCGCCAAGGCATTGCCCGGCCGCGTGGTGCACACGGCGGGTTGGCCAATGAACAATGACACCTATGGCGGTGGCTTTTTGTACCACCTCGAAGGCAACAAGGTCACCTTGGGTTTCGTCGTGGGTTTGGATTACAAGAATCCATGGCTTTCCCCCTTTGAAGAGATGCAACGCTGGAAGACGCACCCCAGCATTCGCGCAGTGTTAGAAGGCGGCAAGCGCTTGGGCTATGGGGCGCGGGCCATCACCGCTGGTGGCATCTTGTCCTTGCCTAAATTTGTATTTGCGGGCGGGGCATTGGTCGGGTGCGACGCAGGATTTTTGAACGCGAGCCGCATCAAGGGCAGTCATGCGGCCATCAAAACCGGTATGTTGTGTGCAGAGAGCCTTGCACAAGCCCTTGCCGAAGGCCGTGGCCATGATGAATTGGCCTCGTATGTCCAAGGGTTTGAGCAAAGCTGGCTCAACGACGAGCTCAAGGCGTCTAAAAACTTCAAGCAGTGGTTTAAAAAAGGCAACATGATCGGCGCCCTGATGACTGGTGTGGAGCGGTGGTTCCTTCCCAAAATCGGCATCAAAGTGGCCCCCTGGACCTTGCACCGCGATCGCCCTGATCACGTCACCCTGCTGCCCGCCAGCGAAGCCCCTCCCATTGAGTATCCCAAGCCTGATGGCGTGTTGACGTTTGACCGCCTCTCTAGCGTGTTCATCAGCAATACCAACCACGAGGAAAACCAGCCGGCGCACTTGACGCTGAAAGACGCCGACGTCCCGGTCAACGTCAATTGGGCCAATTTTGCAGGCCCGGAGCAGCGCTTTTGCCCTGCTGGCGTGTACGAGTATGTGGCGACAGAGACATCCGGGCACCGGCTGCAAATCAACGCCCAAAACTGCGTGCATTGCAAAACCTGTGACATCAAGGATCCCACCCAAAACATCGTCTGGGTCACGCCGGAAGGCGGCGGCGGTCCCAACTACGCCGGGATGTGATTCGAATCAAGGTGGCGGCTGCGTATCGGGATTGCACTGAGGCCATACCGCTCGCAAGCCGCTATACTTGCGTCCTGTCAGGAGAGAGGTCACCGACCCGCCGAAGGCTGAACGCTCAGGCACCCAGGACTGACAAGGTGGCACCAAGCCACCCATTCTGTTGGAGAGAGATGCCCCAAGCGGCATCCACCGAAGGGGCAAAATCCACCATCGCGCGGATTGAATCTCTCAGGTAAAGCGGACAACAGGGTTCCCCACCATCGTGTTTTTCACATTGGAGCCCTGCCATGACCGACGCGTACGACGACGCCCTCAAAACCACCCCGCTGTTTGATTTGCACGAACGATTAGGTGCGCGCATGGTCCCGTTTGCGGGCTACCGTATGCCTGTCCAATACCCCGACGGCCTGATGGCGGAGCACCTGCACACCCGAAAAGCAGCCGGGCTGTTTGATGTCTCACATATGGGTCAATTGCTGCTCAAAGGGCCCGAAGCGGCACAGGCGCTTGAGCGCCTGCTCCCCATTGATGTCATCGGACTCGGATTGCACAAGCAACGCTACGGCTTATTGCTGAACGACCAAGGGGGCATCTTGGACGATTTGATGTGCGTGAATCGTGGGGACGACTTATTTTTAATCGTCAACGGGGCTTGTAAAGACCAAGACATTGCTCACATCCAGGCGCGCATTGGCGGGCAATGTGACGTGGTGCCCCTACCGGATCAAGCCTTATTGGCGCTGCAAGGTCCGCAAGCAGTGACCGCCTTGTCGCGATTGAACACCGCTGTGACCGACCTGGTGTTCATGAGCGGCGCTGCTGTCGACTTGCTCGGTGTGGCTTGCTATGTCACACGCAGCGGCTACACCGGCGAGGATGGTTTCGAAATCAGCGTCCCAGCAGCCCATGCCACACAGCTGGCACAGGCGCTCCTGGAGCAGCCCGAGGTCAAGCCCATCGGATTGGGAGCCCGCAATTCTTTGCGTCTGGAGGCAGGCCTGTGCCTCTATGGGAATGACATCGACATCAATACCACCCCTGTCGAGGCTGGACTGGCCTGGGCAATTCAAAAGGTGCGCCGCAGCGGCGGTGATCGAGTGGGCGGCTTTCCAGGTGCAGATTTGATTTTGGCGCAGCTGGACGGTCAAGCGCCCTTGCTCAAAAAGCGGGTGGGATTGCAGGCCTTGCAACGCATTCCCGTGCGAGAGCACACTGAGGTGCAATCGATCACAGGGGAAGCCATCGGCGAAGTGACATCTGGCCTCTTGGGCCCCTCGGTGGACTCGCCCATCGCGATGGCTTACCTCACGCCTGAACACGCCGAGATCGGGAGCACGGTCAATGCCATCGTCAGAGGCAAAGCCGTTCCGATGACTGTGGTCCCCATGCCTTTCACCCCCAACCGCTACTACCGCGGTTGAATCCATTGACTTTTAGGAGCAACACATGACCAAATACACCGAAGAACACGAGTGGGTGCGCGTCGAAGGCGACATCGCCGTGGTCGGCATCACGCAACACGCACAGGACGCACTGGGCGACGTCGTCTTTGTTGAGCTACCCGAAGTCGGCGCCAAGTTTGCGCAAAAGGACGTCGCCGGCGTGGTGGAGTCCGTCAAGGCGGCAGCCGACGTCTATATGCCCGTCGATGGCGAGATCGTCGAGGTGAATCAAGCACTGGCAGATGACCCTTCTCTTGCCAACAGTGACCCCTTGAACGCGGGCTGGTTCTTCAAGGTGAAGTTGAGTGACCCAGCACAAGTGGATGCCTTGATGGATGAGCTGGCGTACAGCCAATTCGCGTCTTAAGCCTTCATGGAGCCTCTTGAGGCGGTGGCGGTGGCCCTTGCCCTGCCCACAGACCGACTTCAACCTTGTTATTTTTGATTTTCAACTGCCATGCACAACACGCCTGCTTTAAGTGAGCTTGAAAACGCCAACGAGTTCACCGCCCGTCACATCGGTCCAAGCGCCACTGAACAAGCCCATATGCTGCAGACGCTGGGCGTCTCAGACATGGCCGCCTTGATGGCGGAAATTGTGCCTGCAAGCATTCGTCGTCAAGACCCCATGCAGCTGCCAGCCGCGATTGGCGAGGCGCAGGCGCTGAGCGAGCTCAAAGCCATTGCTCAAAAAAACCAAGTGCTGAAAAGCTTCATTGGACAGGGTTACTACGACACCCTCACCCCGGGCGTGATTTTGCGCAACGTACTAGAAAACCCCGCGTGGTACACCGCCTATACCCCCTACCAGGCTGAGATATCCCAGGGTCGAATGGAGGCATTGATCAACTTCCAAACCATGGTCACCGACCTGACCGCAATGCCGATTGCCAATGCATCGATGTTGGATGAAGCCACTGCGGCGGCTGAAGCAATGACTTTGGCTAAGCGCAGCGTGAAGTCGAAAAGCAATCGCATTGTGGTGGCGAACGACTGCCACCCACAAACGATCGCGGTGATGCGCACACGCGCGCAACCCTTGGGCTTAACGCTTCAAGTGGCCACGGATGAAGCACAACTTGAACTTATCCTGAACCAGGGTGACTACTTTGCGGCGGTGGTTCAGTACCCGGGCACGTGGGGCCACGTGACGGATCACGCCAGTGTGGCGGACACCGTCCATGCGGCACAGGCCGCACTGATCGTTTGTGCAGACTTGCTGGCGCTGACCCTGCTCAAGCCGCCCGGTGAGTGGGGAGCCGACATCGTCATCGGTTCGACACAGCGGTTTGGTATGCCGATGGGCAACGGCGGCCCCCACGCGGCCTATATGGCCACCATCGATGCATTCAAACGATCGATGCCTGGGCGTTTGGTCGGGGTCAGTGTTGACGCACAAGGTCAAGCGGCATACCGCTTGGCCTTGCAAACGCGAGAGCAGCACATTCGCCGTGAGAAAGCGACGTCCAACATTTGCACAGCCCAAGTCCTCCCCGCGGTGGTTGCCAGTATGTACGCGGTGTACCACGGACCTGCTGGCTTGCGTCGCATTGCGCTGCGGGTCGCCACGCTGACAGACACGCTGGCGCGTGGGATGAAGGCGCTCGGATTTGAAGCCATGAATCGCTTCGCGTTCGACACTCTGACCTATCGCTTCAGCGAAGGCGACGCGCAGAACTACCTGCAGCGGGCACTCAAGCTTGGCATGAATTTGCGACTCAGTCATGGGACAGATCTCAGTATTTCTCTCGACGAAACCACCCAACGCCAAGATGTCGAGGCGCTGTGGCGCGTGTTCGCCAAAGGCGACACCACCGCAGACATGGCAGTGATCGCACCACAAGCAGAGCCGCGCATCCCCGTGTCACTGATGCGCACCAGCGACTATTTGACACACCGCGTCTTCAATAGTCACCACAACGAGACCCGGATGTTGCGCTACCTGCGCGCGTTGTCGGACAAAGACCTCGCCCTCGACCGCAGCATGATTCCTCTGGGTAGCTGCACCATGAAACTGAACGCCACATCGGAAATGATTCCGATCACTTGGCCCGAGTTTGCACACATCCACCCCTACGCGCCAGCGGATCAGCGCCAAGGCTATGCCGAGCTGGACGCGCAGTTGCGCGAATGGCTATGCCAGGCCACGGGCTACTCAGCCATCAGCTTGCAACCCAACGCAGGTTCTCAGGGCGAGTACGCTGGATTGCTGGCGATTGCGGCTTACCACCAAGCGAAAGGGGACACCCAGCGCAAGGTGTGTCTGATTCCATCATCGGCCCACGGAACCAACCCGGCCAGTGCCCAGATGGTCGGTATGCAAGTGGTCGTCGTGGCGTGCGATGACGACGGCAATGTGGACATGGTCGATTTGAAAGCCAAGTGCGAGCAGTACAGCGACACCTTGGCCGCCATCATGATCACCTACCCTTCAACCCATGGTGTATTCGAAGCCAATGTGTCCGACTTGTGTGCATTGGTTCACCAACACGGGGGGCGGGTCTATGTCGACGGCGCAAACATGAACGCCCTTGTGGGACTGGCTGCGCCCGGGGCCTTTGGTGGCGATGTGTCGCACCTCAATCTGCACAAAACATTTTGTATTCCCCACGGGGGCGGGGGACCCGGTGTCGGGCCAGTGTGTGTCGTTGAAGACTTGGCTCCCTTTTTACCTGGCAAAGGTGTGGGGCCAGTGAGTGCAGCAGAGCTGGGTAACGCCGCCGTTTTGCCGATCAGTTGGATGTATTGCCGCATGATGGGCGCCGCAGGTTTAAGGCACGCGACCGAGGTCGCTATCTTGTCTGCCAACTACATCAGTCACCGTTTGCGTGACGCCTATCCCACCCTGTATGCCAGCCCATCTGGACGCGTTGCCCACGAGTGCATATTGGACTTGCGCTCGCTCAAGGACACGTCAGGAGTGATGGCAGAAGACGTCGCCAAGCGCCTGATTGACTACGGCTTTCATGCGCCCACACTCTCGTTTCCTGTGGCCAACACATTGATGGTCGAGCCCACCGAAAGCGAAGACCTCGAAGAGATCGAGCGCTTCATCGAGGCAATGTTGGCCATCCGTGATGAAGTCGCTCGGATCGAAGCGGGCGAATGGACGCGAGAAGACAACCCACTGAAACACGCACCCCACACTGCGGCGCACACCAGCGCAAACGAGTGGGGTCATGCCTACACGCGCGAACAAGCGGCATACCCTGTGGGCCGATTGCGGCAGCACAAGTACTGGTCGCCAGTGGCTCGAGTGGATAACGTCTACGGAGATCGCAATTTGTTTTGCTCGTGCGTGCCGCTCGCGGATTACGCGCAAGCCTGACAACTCCAGGCGACGGCGTCCATCGCCAGAAAGTCAAACTGGATTTCGTCGCTCAACCACTGCGGTGTTTCATCAGGCCATGACGCGCCCATGGCGATGAACAAGGGCACAAAGTGGTCGTCGTGTGGGTGGGCCCGCAGGGCAAATGGTGCACGCTGTTTCCAGTCCAGCATGGCTTGGCGGTCACCCGTTTCGATGGCTTGGCGTACCCAACGGGCAAAGACCGACACGTAACTCAGATCAACCCCTGATCGATTGCGCTCAATCAAGTTATGGGTCATGCTCCCAGTCGCCAAAATGAGCACGCCCTCGTCACGCAGCGGCCTCAAGCACTCGCCAAGCCTCATCAATTCATCAGGGCTTGCATGAGCGGGCAGCGACACCTGGAACACGGGCAGATCCGCCTCTGGATACATGTAGCGCAAGGGAACCCAGGCACCATGATCAAAAGGCCGATCAGGGTCGGCGGCAGTCAGCCAACCCAGTGGTGTTGTGGCCTCGCGGATCAAGTCGAGGGCACGCCGCCCGAAGTCCGGTGCGCCAGGCGCCGGGTATTGAAGCGCATACAGGGCATCAGGGAACCCTCCAAAGTCATGCCAAGTTTGAGGGGCCGCGGTGGTCATCACTGCCACACCTTCTCGGGTCATCCAGTGGGGTGAGATCACCAAGATGGCACTGGGCCGAGCTTGATCCATCGCCCACTGCCTCAAGGCTGGTGCGGTCCGTCCAGGTGACAAAGCCCACATCGGTGAGCCATGGGAAATAAAAGCAACAGCCTGCCGGTTCATGAACGCTCCCTGACCCGCCTCATCCTAGGGCCTTCAGGGGGGATTGAACCGCAAGCTGCAGCCGCACACCTGGCAGTCAGTCTCATGATGCAGGCGGCACATCTCCGTCAGGGCCTCTGCGTGCCTCGCCCTTCCCTGGGGAGGCGCCTTGGCTTTTCGCATCCGACTGACCCTCCGTTTGGTTCAGTTGCGCCTCGTTCAGGTCGGGCGGCGTCAGGGAGTGCAACGCGGTGTCGACGACCCCTTGGATCGGGCTTGGCAAATAATTTTTGCTCAACCAGGTCGGCACCTCTGGCAGGTCCCAAGCCACGCGATTAGCGACCAGCAGGAGGGCACGTAAAAACCGATGAAAGCCAGCCCGAGAAAGATTCACGGTATGCTGACCATCGCCGGTAACCAACGCGATTTGTACGCCGGCGCTGTGGCTGGTCAACGTGATGCGCTCACAAAGAACCGCTTGGGACTGGGCCTCTGCGTCAAACTTGCCCGCCGCAATTTGCACCGGTGAGCCCACTTGACCGTCATCAGGCTCAGTCACAGCCAACTCGTGCTCAAGCTCGACGGGTGCCTTGGGCGTCACCCAGCCTTCCATACCCGCCGTCGCAGACTCGGCGAATCGGTTGGCGCCCTGGGTCAGCAAAAACACGACCAATCTTCGCGTGAACCAAATCATGTCCTCTGCGCCAGTCACACGAAGACAGATGCGATCTTCTTTGACGTCGTAAGCGAACGAGAAGGAAATCATCTTTGGGTTACTCCACCGTCAGAGCGTGCAAACCTTGAATCGCCAAGGCATACCCGGCCACGCCAAAGCCAGCAACCACTGCCTTGGCGACTGGCGAAATGTAAGAGTGATGGCGGAATGCCTCGCGGGCGTGGACATTGCTGATGTGCAACTCAATCAGCGTGACATTCGCGCCTTTGATGGCATCGTGCAATGCCACGCTGGTGTGCGTGTAAGCGCCCGCATTGAGCACCACACCAATGGCTTGGTTTTGCGCTTGGGCACGCCCTGCTTCTTGCAACCACGTGACCAGCTCTCCCTCATGGTTGGTTTGCCGAAAATCAAGCTGAAGGCCGAGTTCCTCACAACGCTGCGCACACATCTTTTCCACGTCAGCCAAAGTGTCGCTGCCATAGACCTGCGGCTCACGCATTCCCAACAGGTTCAGGTTGGGACCGTTCAATACATAGACTGTCGACATCGAGGTTCCTCTTCCAATCTCAAGGCTTCCATCATAGCGCTCTCCTCCACTCGCCATCGTCAGACCGGGCGAGGCTCACCGGCCAAGGTTTCTGGGATGCGAGCCACTCGCCAGGCCATCCCAACTGCCACGGCAGCCGCTGCTGTGGCGAGCGCAAATACCCAACGCAGACCGAGCCATTCGACCACCGCGCCGCCCAGCAAGCCAGCCACCACCGCGGCAAGCCCGTAGCCAATGGTGGTGTACATGGCTTGAGCCCGTCCGCGCACTTCGGGCGCGCACTCACGGGTGATCAAAGACATACACAAGGTGTGGTGCGCTGCAAAAGTCAACGCGTGCAACACCTGTGTGCCCCAAACCACCACCGACCAGTCTGTCCAGAGGGTGAGTGCCGCGAAACGGATCAGGGCTGCGACCGACACCGCCACCAACCAGCGCCCGATGTGGGCGTCCTTCATCCAATAGGACTGGGTGTAAAACCACACGATTTCAGCGACCACACTCAAAGCCCAAAGTGCACCAATCGTTGATTTGCTGTACCCCAAGTCATCTAAATAAAGTGAATAAAAAATGTACATCACGGCGTGCGCGAGCACATGAAAAAACAACTGTGCGTACATCCAACGCAGACGCGGTGACATCTTGAAGCGAGACACCTTGCGCGCCAAAGTCCCCTCAGCCCTTGGACTTTTGGGGAGCAATCCCGTGCTGCACATGACCACACTGAGCAGTGCAGTGGACCAAAACACAAAGGCCCCTAGCCCTTGGCGCTCAAGTGCCACCCCCGCAGCGAGTACTGTGGTCAAAAAACCAATGCTGCCCCATACCCGCACCCTCCCATATCCACGGGCATCAAAATGCCCGCCAACGCTCATGCGTTTGACCAGCAAGCCTTCACTCAGGGGCATCATGGCGCCAGTCATGGAGAACAGGGCGATCAATATCGCCAACATGCCCCAGGCTGGCCACTGTGCCCAAAGCAAGAGCGACACACACGCCGCCCCCACGGCGGCAATGCGCATCAACACCTCAGGACGTCCCGTGCGATCGCTGAGCCAGCCCCAAACGTAAGGCGCATATAAGCGCGTGGCCGACGGCAGGCTCACCATCAGACTGACCAGCGCCACGCTGTAGCCCAAGTGGTCTAACCACAACGGAAGAAAAGGGTTAAAAAAACCGATGTGCGCGAAATACGCGCCACTGAGAATGGCGTAAGGGGCCGCAGAGCCCCTCACCCGGTCCAGTAGCCTTCGGGCAACGTCAGCGCGCATCAGCGCATGGCGATGGAAGGCGTGCTCACCCGCACGTCTGCACATTGCGCCCGTTGTGCCAACACGTGCTCCATCACGACCAGTGCCAACATCGCCTCAAGAATGGGTACCGCGCGAATACCAACGCATGGATCGTGGCGCCCCTTCGTGACGAGTTCTGTGGGGTTGCCGTCCACATCGATGGATGGCCGTGGCACGAGAATGGAACTCGTTGGCTTGATCGCAATCGAAACGTCCAGGTCTTGTCCCGTGCTGATGCCACCCAATACCCCACCTGCATGGTTCGATGCAAACCCATCTGGGCGCAACGCATCACCGTGCTCGCTGCCTTTTTGTGACGCACTGGCAAAGCCTGCGCCAATCTCTACGCCCTTGACCGCATTGATGCCCATCATGGCGTAGGCGATGTCTGCGTCGAGTTTGTCAAACAAAGGCTGGCCTAATCCAACCGGCACGTTCGATGCGACCACCCGAAGTTTGGCACCACACGAATCCCCTGACTTTCGCAAGGCGGCCAAGTAATCCTCTAAGCCTTGCGTGTCGGCCACCGGTGCATTCAGGGGGTTGCGCGCGACGTAATCCCAACTTTCGAAAGGAATGTCCATGTCCCCGAGCTGCGTCATACATGCTTTGAACGACATGCTGTGGTGCTGGGCGAGCCACTTTTTTGCGACGGCTCCGGCAGCAACCATCGGCGCCGTCAGGCGTGCAGATGAGCGACCGCCGCCACGTGGATCTCGAATGCCATATTTGTGCCAGTAAGCGTAGTCGGCGTGACCGGGGCGGAAGGTCTTCAGGATGTCGCCATAGTCCTTGCTGCGCTGATCGGTGTTGCGAATCAACAAGGCAATCGGGGTGCCGGTCGTGACGCCTTCGTACACACCAGACAAAATTTCAACTTGATCCGCCTCTTGGCGTTGCGTGACAAAGGCAGAGGTGCCGGGTCGACGGCGGTCCAAGTCGGGTTGAATATCTTCGGCGCTCAGCGCCAAACCCGGAGGGCAGCCGTCAATCACACAGCCGATCGCCGGTCCATGGGATTCACCAAAGTTGGTGACTGCGAAAAGATGTCCAAAAGTGTTGCCGCTCATAGCGTGCAATTATCCCTGACTTATGGCCTCACTGATGACCGGGTCACAGGCGCCTGCCACCACTCGCCAGCGAACCGCCTCAAGGTTGGGGCGAAGGCTCAGGATTTTCACCCTCTGGCCAGTCGCGAATGTAGGCTTTCAGCATCTTGTTTTCGAAGTTTTGGCTATCGACCACAGTCTTTGCCACATCGTAAAAACTGATCACACCCTGTAACACCCGCTGGTCCATCACCGGCATGTAACGCGCATGGCGCTCCAACATCATGCGGCGCACCTCATCCAGGTCTGTGCCTAAGGTGCAGGTCAGCGGGTGGTCATCCATGGCCGCGCGCACGGTCGACTGGCCCAACTGACCACCATTTTTCACGATCTGTTGAATCACCTCGCGAAACGTCAGCATCCCCACCAACTCGCCGTGGTCCATCACCACCAGGGAGCCGATGTCTTGCTCACTCATGGTTTGCGCCGCGTTGATCAAAGGTTGATCTGACGACACCGTGAAGAGCGTGCCGCCCTTGACCCGAAGGATGTCACTGACTTTCATGGCTGTCCCTTTCGCGATGGTCTTGCAGATGGATGTGTTTGAATATAGCTCACAATCATTGACGACAACAATCCCAAAGACGACAGGAGCCTCTCACCTATGCCTGGCTATTCAGACCCTGGTTTTGACACGTTGAGCTTGCACGCGGGTGCCGTGCCTGATCCAAGCACAGGCGCGAGGGCCGTGCCAATTCACCTCACCACTTCGTTTGTATTTGAGTCCAGTGACCACGCGGCGGCGCTGTTCAACCTGGAACGCAGTGGGCACGTGTACAGCCGGCTGTCAAACCCAACCACTGCGGTGTTGGAACAGCGCATGGCGGCACTTGAAGGGGGCATTGGCTCGATTGCCACTGCCAGCGGTCAAGCGGCCTTGCACCTGACCATCGCTACGCTCATGGGTGCGGGCTCACACATCGTGGCCAGCAGCTCTCTGTATGGGGGCTCGCACAATCTGCTGCACTACACCCTGTCACGCTTTGGCATTGAGACCACCTTCGTGTCGCCCCACGACTTGGACGCGTGGCGAGCCGCCGTGCGTCCAAACACAAAGCTGTTTTTCGGTGAGACGGTGGGCAACCCAGGCATGGATGTGCTGGACATTTCGTCGGTCGCAGAGATCGCCCATGCGGCCAAAGTGCCGTTGTTGGTCGACGCCACCTTCACGCCACCCTGTTTACTCAAGCCCCTCGACCACGGTGCGGACTTGGTGATGCACAGCGCGACCAAGTTCCTGAGCGGGCACGGCACCGTGATTGGCGGCATCGTGACCGATGGAGGCAGCTTTGATTGGGACGCGAGCGGCAAATTCCCGGAGTTGAGCGAAGCCTACGAGGGCTTTCACGACATGGTGTTCAGCCAAGAGTCCACGATTGGCGCCTTTTTGCTGCGTGCTCGCCGCGAAGGGCTGCGTGATTTTGGTGCCTGCCTCAGCCCACACTCGGCGTGGCTCATTTTGCAAGGCATTGAGACCCTGTCCCTGCGCATGGCGCAACACGTGCGCAACGCAGCCAAAGTGATTGATTTTTTGAGAGCCCATCCCATGGTCGACAAAGTCGCTCACCCCTCTGTCCCAGAGCACCCCAGCCATGCACTCGCCAACCAACTGCTGCCCAATGGAGCGGGGTCCATCCTAGGATTTGACCTCAAAGGCAGCCGCGCCCAAGGGCAAGCATTCATCGAAGCGCTGAAGATTTTTAGCCACTTGGCCAATGTGGGCGATGCCAAGAGTTTGGTTATTCACCCTGCCTCGACGACCCATTTCCGGATGAGCGATGACGACTTGAAGCGCGCAGGCATTGGTCCAGGCACCATCCGTTTGTCGGTCGGCCTAGAGGATGCAGACGATCTGATCGACGACTTGAAACGCGCATTGCGCGCGGCTGAAAAAGCAGGAGCCTGAAACCATGTTGATCTCTACGCCTCAAGCCCAGATTTACGCCTACACCGGCGGCAAACCATTTGACCCGCAGCGCCCGACGGTCGTTTTCATTCATGGCGTGTTGAACGACCACAGCGTCTGGATTTTGCAGAGCCGATACCTCGCGCACCACGGCTATAACGTCTTGGCCATCGACCTGCCAGGACACTGTAAGAGCTCAGGCGAGCCTCCAGCCACGGTTGAGGATGCGGCTCAAAGCGTCATCGCAATGCTCGATGCCTTGGACATTCACGCTGCGACCATCGTTGGACACAGCTGGGGCTCATTGATTGCCTTAGAGACATCTCGCCAAGCACCCAATCGCGTGAGCCACATCGTGCTGGTCGGCACGGCCTACCCCATGAAAGTCTCACCTGCCCTGATCGAGAACTCACTCAGCAACCCCATGCAGGCCCTGCGCATGATCAATGTGTTTTCGCGCGCGACCTTGTGCGCACCGCCATCGGTCATGGGGCCTGGCACTTGGGTGTTTGGCGCAGGGATGGCACTGGGCAAGCGCGTCCTGGCGAGTCACCCAACCATCAACCTATTTCACCGAGGGTTTGTCGCGTGTGACAGCTATCAAGGGGGTGAAGTGGCCGCGCAAAGCCTACAGTGCCCTGCGCTCTTTGTGTTGGGCGATGCCGACCAGATGACTCCCGCCAAAGCCGCACAATCCCTGATCAAACTCGCCAAATCAACCGGCCAGCCCATTGAAGTCGTGCATCTTGACGTCGGACATCACCAGATGAGCGAGGACCCAGATGGCACGCTGCAAGCCATTTTCGGCTTCCTGAAAAAGCACCCTACCGCGCCTCAGCAGGGGTTGGCAACAGCTGAATGATGGGCGTGTTCTCCCATTGAGCAGCCTGCCAGACGGCCTGGCTGTGCTGGTTTTGCGGCAAAAGAAGCCGATTCACCAGTTGCCCCGCGGGCGCACGGGTGAGATCGGCGATCAGTACCCATCGAGCCTCTTCTTCGTCCAAGCGCCCAATCCAACCCAACTGAACCAACAACTCGAGTGCGCGCTCCAATTGCAACTCCGCAACACCCAAGCGGGCCGCAAGGGTTTCTGACGTGAGGCCCCGATTTTGGACCCACTGGTGTTGCTCATGCAAAGCACCAAGAATCTCTAAACTCAGCTGAAAATCCCAACCATCGTACCCCCCTCTGCGTGCCACACCCGCCAGCAATTCGGGCAGATAGGCCGTCACGACGGCCCCCAGTAGAACCACCAGCC
This sequence comes from Pseudomonadota bacterium, assembly GCA_041164205.1. Taxonomy (GTDB): domain Bacteria; phylum Pseudomonadota; class Gammaproteobacteria; order Burkholderiales; family Burkholderiaceae_C; genus RS62. Next base: position 10,802 of record JBEAPX010000046.1, on the reverse strand, counting down.
AAACCAAATAAATCCAAATCAGCAGGATCGGCACCGTGGCAAATGCCCCATAAATCATCGAATAAGCGGGCACTGAGGACAAATACCAGGCCAACAACCGCTTGACCAACTCCAGTGTCAAAGCGGCCAACAACCCGCCCGTCAGCGCATGGGCCAAGCGCACTGGCGTGTGCGGGACGACCCGGTAAACCGTGGCCAAGACCGCGGCCATGATGCCGAACTCGACAAAGTTCCAAAGCCACCCCACAAAGGCTGGCACATAAGCCACCAATCCCTTGCTGCTGGACATCAAATACGTGGTCGCCGTGACGCTCAACCCCAAAATCAACGGCCCCAAAGTCAACGCAGCCCAGTACATCAACACCCGCTGCACCAGCGAACGTTTGCGCCGCACCCGCCAAATCGCATTCAACGCGCGGTCGACCGTGACAACCATCGTCAGCGCCGACAACAACAGCACCACGCCACCGCCCCAGCCCAACCGCGACGCCTTGGTGGAGAACAACTGCAGATACTTGAGCACCGTGCGGGCGATGTGATCGGGCACCAAGCTGTTGACAAGCCACTGTTGCAAGGTGCCCTCAAGCTTCACAAACACAGGCAACGCGGAAAAAATCGCCAAGCCCACCGTGAACAAGGGCACGAGGGCAATCACGGTGGAGAACGTCAAACTACTGGCGGTCTGGGCCAACCGATCCTCGCGCAAGCGCTCACGCAAGGTGAGCGCCGTATTGCGCCAGGGAAACTGCCGAAAATTGGCACGCAGCTCTCCCCAAACACTCTTGAATTGTTGAATAAAGTTGGATTGGATGCCCATCCGTTTATCATGCCACTTCCATGCAAGATTTCACCCCTCACCCCCTCGTTTCTTTGTCTCGAACCACCTCGGTTTTGCTACTGATCGCACTCATCGTGGTCAATGTGGGGTGGGAGATGTGGTGGGCTCCATTGCGACCCGGCGGCTCTTGGTGGGCATTGAAGGTGTTGCCGCTGTGCATCCCGCTGGCTGGTCTATTGAAAAACCGGATGTACACCTACCGTTGGCTGGCGCTGATGATTTGGCTGTACTTCATCGAAGGCACCGTGCGAGCGACTTCAGAGGGGGGCTTGGGCGCTGTTTTGGCCGCCATTTCAACGCTGCTGTGCGTGGCTCTGTTCGTGGCAGTCACGGTGCACATTCGCATTCGGCTGCGCCACGCGCCTATGCCCTAACCCGCCCTGTCTGCGCTTTAACCCATTGAATTGCGAAGCATGTCCGACGATTTTCTCAAGTCACTGACAGCCATCGTTGGCGACACCCATGTGTTGCATGATGGCGATTTGAGCGCCTACACACAGGACTGGCGCAAGCGTTACCAAGGCAAGGCCCTGGCCGTGGTGTTGCCTGGCTCCACGCAAGAAGTGGCAGATGTCATGAGGGCCTGCGCAGCCGCCAAAGTGGCCTTGGTGCCTCAGGGCGGCAACACCGGCTTGGTGCTGGGTGGCGTGCCAGATGCCACGGGTAAACAAGTGGTGTTGAGCCTCAAACGCATGAATGGCGTGCGCCAAATAGATGTCGCCAACCTCACCATGACGGTGGACGCGGGTTGCGTGCTTCAACACGCGCAAGAGACGGCCAATGCTGCGGGCTACTGGCTACCGCTGAGCCTTGCTGCAGAAGGAAGCTGCACCATTGGTGGGAATTTGGCGACCAACGCGGGGGGCACTCAAGTCCTGCGCTTTGGCAACGCCAGGGACCTTTGTCTAGGCTTGGAAGTGGTCACAGCCCAAGGCGACATTTGGTCTGGTCTGAGCGGATTGCGCAAGGACAATACCGGATATGACTTGCGGCATTTGATGATCGGCAGTGAAGGCACGCTGGGCATCATCACCGCCGCCACACTCAAGATCTACCCACAACCCGCGGCGCAATGGACTGCGTGGGCTTGCGTCCCAAATGTGGATGCCGCCGTTCAGTTGCTCGGCTTAGCCCAGCAGCGGCTTGGACCCACCTTGACCGGCTTCGAAATGATGGGGCAGTTTGCGCTGAGCTTGGTGAGCAAACACTTTGCGAATCAACGCGTTCCATTCCCCGATGCAGCTTACGCGGTATTGCTCGAATCCAGCGATTTTGAGTCCGAAGCGCACGCCCGAGCTCTGTTTGACAGCCTGCTGGAGCAGGCCCTCACGATTGGATGCATCACCGACGCGATCGTGGCTGAAAGCGTGGCCCAAGCCAAAGCGCTCTGGCACGTGCGAGAAAGCATCCCGCTGGCTCAGGCACAGGAGGGCTTGAATATCAAGCACGACATCTCGATTCCGGTGTCAAAAATGGCTGCCTTCGTCACCCACACCGATGCCTTGCTGCAGAGCGCTTTTCCTGGCGTGCGCTTGGTGAATTTCGGCCACCTGGGAGACGGCAACTTGCACTACAACGTGCAGTGTCCTGAGAACGAGGATGGCCGCGCATTTTTGGCTGAACACGAAGATGCCATCAACACCTTGGTTTTTGATGCCGTCCAGTCATTCGATGGGTCCATTTCGGCGGAGCACGGCGTGGGCTCACTCAAGGCAGGCAAACTGCCACACTACAAGCCTGCCGTCGCGCTGCAGATGATGCGACAGATCAAACAGGGGTTGGACCCTGATAATCTCCTCAATCCTGGTCGCGTGCTCGGCCCCCTATCCTGACCCCTCCCAATTGATGCCAATGACGTCCTTGAATCGCCCCATTCGCTCCCAATATGAAGATTTCATGCGCCACGTGTTCACCCACGGAGTCGCCAAAGGCGACCGCACGGGTACGGGGACACGCAGCGTCTTTGGGCACCAAATGCGGTTTGATCTGAATGAAGGCTTTCCATTGGTCACCACAAAGAAGGTGCACCTCAAAAGCATCATTTACGAGCTGCTCTGGTTTTTGCGCGGCGACGCCAATGCCAAGTGGTTGCAAGAGCGTGGCGTGAGTATCTGGGATGAGTGGGCGAACCCAGAAACCGGCGATTTGGGTCCCGTCTACGGCGTGCAATGGCGCTCCTGGCCAACGCCAGATGGTGGGCACATCGATCAAATTCAACAAGTCGTAGAGCAACTCAAGTCAAATCCGGATTCGCGCCGCATCATCGTGTCTGCCTGGAACGTCGGCGAACTATCCAAAATGGCCCTGATGCCATGCCACGCGTTCTTTCAGTTTTATGTCGCCCCGGCTCAAGAACCAGGGGGCAAAGGCCGCCTGAGTTGCCAGCTGTACCAACGCAGTGCCGACATTTTTTTGGGCGTTCCGTTCAACATCGCCAGCTACGCATTACTCACGCATATGTTGGCGCAGCAGTGTGATCTAGACGTTGGAGACTTTGTTTGGACCGGTGGCGACTGCCACATTTATGACAACCACGTCGAGCAGGTCACCACCCAGTTGGCTCGGGAACCCATGCCCTACCCAACTTTGCAAATCAAGCGTCGGCCAGACAGCATCTTCGACTACACCTACGACGACTTTGAAGTCGTTGACTACCAGCATCACCCGGCCATCAAAGCGCCCGTGGCGGTTTAATTCAAAAGGCCACCATGCAAACGTTGAGCGCGAGGCAGCTCTGGGCGATTGTGGCGTTGACGCTCATGTGGGGCATGAACTGGCCCATGATGAAGCTCTCCCTGCAAGAACTCACGCCACTTAACTTCCGTGCACTGACGATGTCTGTCGGCGCTGTTTTTTTATTCATTTGGGTGAAGGCGCAAGGCCATCAGATGTGGCCCAAACGCCACCAATGGCCAGCCATTTTGGGCTTGGCCGTCCCCAATGTGTTGGGGTGGCACATGATGTCGATCTACGGCGTCAACGAGTTGGCGTCTGGCCGCGCAGCCATTCTCGGCTTCACCATGCCGATCTACACCGTATTGATCGGCATCTTGTTTTTTGGCGAACGCCTGACTCAACGCATTGCGTTGGCGTGTTCCGCGGCTGCGGCTGCCATTGTGCTGTTGCTGTGGCATGAGTTCAGCCGCCTCACCGGCCGCCCCGTTGGCGTGCTCTGGATGGAGATCGCGGCAGCCTCATGGGCATTGGGCACGGTCTTGATGAAGCGACGCAAGCTCCAAATGGATGCCCAAGTGCTCACGGTATGGATGTTGCTCGCGGGCAGCTTGGCGTTGTGGGGCGCTGCGTTCGCGTTCGAAGGCCCTATTCCGTGGCGCGCGTTCACGGGTGTGATGTGGGCCAGCTTGGTGTACGGGGCCTTGATCAACTACGGCCTCGCGCAACTGATTTGGTTTGGCATGGCCTCCAGCCTGCCCTCCGCCATGAGCGCCATGAGCATCATGGCGATTCCCATGGTGGGCATATTGACGGCACCTTTCATAGTCGGCGAGTGGCCGCATTGGCAAGACTGGGTAGCGGTCGTCTTTATCATTGTGGCGATCGCAGCGGTGTTGATCGCCCCTCGCCGCCAGCCCGCTTGACGCCACAGCCATGCTGTTCAACCCTGTTCTCTGACCTCACCCTCATGCGCCTGAACCTGATTTATGCCCAAGCCCACGGTGGTGTCATTGGATACCAAGGCACCATGCCTTGGCACCTGCCTGAGGATCTCGCGCATTTCAAGCGTCAAACCCTCAACGCGCCCGTGATCATGGGGCGCAAGACCTGGGACTCCATCCCTGAGCGGTTTCGCCCTTTGCCGGGTCGCCGCAACATCGTGATCACTCGCCAAACCCATTGGAGCGCCTCCGGAGCGGAAGTGGTGCACTCGCTGACAGATGCCATGGCCTTGCTTGCCGACGCACCAGAGGCGTGGGTCATGGGCGGTGCTCAAATTTATGCTCAAGCTTTGCCCTTGGCACATCGGGCTGTGGTCACGGAAATTGACGCTGAGTTTCCCGGTGACGCCTTCGCCCCCTCGCTGTCATCCGAATGGCGCGAAACGAGCCGAGAGCAACATGTTGGCGCCAATGGCCTCGTTTATGCCTTTGTGACCTTCGAGCGCTGATGGCGCTGGTATGTGATTTTTTGGAGTCCCTGTCCTCATGCAATTTGCCACCTGGAACGTCAATTCGCTCAACATTCGCCTGCCGCAAGTCATAGACTGGTTGGCCGCCAACCCGGTCGATGTGCTTGCATTGCAAGAGCTCAAAATGAGCGATGACAAGTTCCCCGTTGAAGCCCTGAATGAAGCGGGTTGGCACGCGGTGTGGCACGGACAAAAGACCTACAACGGCGTGGCGTTGATTTCTCGTACCCCGGCCCGAGATGTCATCAAAAACAACCCCTTGTTCGAAGATGACCAAGCGCGGCTGATCGCTGGGACGTTTGGGGATGGCGACGGCGAAGTGCGAGTGATTGGTGGGTATTTTCCAAATGGGCAGGCGCCTGAGTCAGATAAATTTGCCTACAAAATGCAATGGATGCAGGCGTTGCGGCGATGGGTATCCGAGGAGATGACTCAGCACCCTCGCTTTCTCATCATGGGGGACTACAACATCACATTTGGCCCCGAAGACACCTATTCACCGGAAACACTCGAGGGAACCATTCATTGCACCCCAGAGGAGCGGGAACAGTTGCAGGGGTTGGTCGAATTGGGCTTACACGACGCTTTGCGCATCTTCGCGCCAGGGCCAAAGGTCTATACCTGGTGGGATTACCGCAATCTTGCATTCCGTAAAAATCAAGGGTACCGGATCGACCACATCTTGATCAGCGACGCACTCAGGGACTGCGCGACGGGGTGTGAGGTCGACAAGACTCCGCGTAAAAACGAGCGCCCGTCAGACCACACCCCTGTGATCTTGACTGTGGGCTGAGCAGGCAGGCGCAAGGTTTGGCGCCCGGTCACCCTGGCCTCAACGGCGACCCTTCGCTTGCAGATAAAGTGGCATGACCTGCTGGGCATATCTCGACAAGTCCTCGGTGCGCTTGGCGGGTGAAGGATGGGTGGACAGCCACTCGGGTTGACGCGCCCCTTGGGATTGCAAAGCCATTTTTTTCCAAACATTGATCGCTGCCCTAGGGTCATAACCGGCGCGCGCCGCAAGCTCAACACCCATCCGGTCAGCTTCCTGTTCCGCAGATCTGCTGTTGGGCAAGGTCAACATCAACTGCGCGCCCGTGTTGATCAAGTCACCACCAAGGGCACCTAAACCCAGCAAGCTGGCACCGATGTTCACACCCATTTGCGTCGCGACCGACTGGGAAATTTGCTCCCGTGAATGCTCGCGCAATGCATGAGACATTTCGTGTCCGAGAATGGCTGCCAGCTCATCGTCAGTGAGTTTTAAGGTGTCAATCAAGCCGGTATAGACGGCCATGCGGCCGCCCTGCATACACCACGCATTCAATTCCTTAGAGTCAATGACATTGACTTCCCAGCGCCATTGCAGCGCATCTGCCCGAAACGTCTTGACGTGCGGGATCAAGCGTGCCGCGATGGCTCTCACCCTGCGCACCACCGGCATATTGGTGTTCAAGGCCTTGGCCTTCTGCGCTTTCTGCAGCTCACCCTGGTAGGCCTTGGCGGCCATTTGATCCACCTCTTGGGCTGACACCAACATCAACTGCTTGCGTTTAACGCCCACCTGCCCGCTCTGCGTCGTGGACGCGCAAGCCGCCAATAATGCGACGCAACACAACGCGAGCGCAGCGCGAAATAACCAAAAAAGTCGAGAGGAACAATGCATGGCCGGATGTTAACGCGAACTCACTCGCGCAAGGCACACAGCCGAACGCAAGCCTTAGCCGTTGTCCAAACCCAGATCTTGGATTTTTCGGGTGATGGTGTTGCGGCCTATTCCTAGCTTGTGGGCAGCTTCCACTCTCTTCCCTCCAGTGAACGCAAGGGCAGCCAAAATCAACTGCGACTCCAAAGCAGCCGTCATGTCGGCCCAGACGTCGGGGTCACCACGACGCAAACGCACAATGGCATCTTGCTGCGCTCCCCAGCTCCAGCTGTCCTCTGTGTGCTGCGGCAGCATAGGCGAGGGCTCATCGAACGACGGCATGACCACCGAAGGCTCGATATCCCTGAGTGCCCCACTCGTCACGCTCTGTGTCGGCTGAGAAAACTCTGGAGGCAGATCTTTCACATCGATGACCTGCGCCGGCGCCATCACGGTCAGCCAATGGCAAATATTTTCCAGCTGTCTCACATTGCCTGGGTAGTGAAAGTGCTGCATCTGGTTGAGCGCAGCCTGTGAGATGCGCTTGGGCTCAACACCCAGTTGTTGCGCGCTTTGATTCAAAAAATGACTCACCAGCAAAGGCAGGTCTTCCAGGCGCTCTCGCAAGCTGGGAAGTCGAAGTCGGATCACATTCAAACGGTGGAACAAGTCTTCGCGAAACTGCCCTGCCTTGACCCGTGCCTCTAAATCCTGGTGCGTTGCCGCAATCACTCGCACGTCAGACTTGATCGCTTGCTGTCCGCCCACCCGGTAGTACTGACCATCACTCAACACACGCAGCAAGCGCGTCTGAAGGTCAAAGGGCATATCTCCAATTTCATCGAGAAACAGCGTGCCCCCTTCCGCTTGCTCGAATCGTCCACGGCGCATGGACTGAGCGCCGGTGAATGAACCGCGCTCATGGCCAAACAACTCGGACTCCAGTAAGTCCTTCGGTATGGCTGCCGTGTTGATGGCAACAAATTCACCCTTCGCTCGGGGCGAGTGCTTATGCAAGGCTCGGGCAACCAGCTCTTTGCCGGAGCCAGACTCACCTGTGATCAGCACGGTCACATGGCTTTGACTCAAGCGCCCAATCGCCCGGAACACCTCTTGCATCACTGGCGCATGGCCAAGGATCTCTGGGACATCTCCCGAAACCGCTTGGTGAACCGCCTCGGATTGGCTTTCTTGCATCGCCCGTTTGACCAACTCGATGGCTTGGTTCACATCAAAGGGCTTGGCAAGGTATTCAAATGCTCCCCCTTGAAACGCGGACACCGCGCTATCCAAGTCGGAATAGGCCGTCATGATGATGACCGGCAATTGCGGACGGCGCTCTTTGATCCGCGCCAAAAGCTGCAACCCAGAGTCTCCAGGCATTCTGATGTCGCTGATCAAGACTTGAGGCAACTCATCGGGGAGTGCAGCACCCAATCCGGCCAACACTTCATTGGCGTGCGTGAAGCTGCGCGTGGGGATGCCCTCGCGTTGCAGTGCACGCTCCAATACAAACCGGATCGACTGGTCGTCGTCGACGATCCAAATGGGCTTCATGCCATCTCCCTCTTAAATCCAATTGGCTTGTGTTCAAGCCAACGGTATCAATATTCGAAAATCTGTGCGTCCAGGCACACTCTCGCACTCAATCAAACCATGGTGTTGTTGCACAAATGTTTGAGCCAATGTGAGTCCCAGTCCAGTGCCGCCATCGCGCCCCGAGACCAACGGATAAAACAATCGATCACGAATCACATCCGGTACGCCAGGGCCGTTGTCAATGACATGCAATTCCAGTGCCAACTTGTATCTCGCTTGACCCAATGTCACTTGACGCGCCACTCGGGTGCGCAAACGGATCTCAGCCTGTCCGTTGGCACGTTCGTGAAACATGGCCTGTGCACCGTTTTGCACCACATTAAGAACCGCTTGAATCAGCTGCTCTTTGTCCCCTTTGAACTCCGGAATCGAGGTGTCGTAGTCACGAACAATCCGAAGCCCTGTGGGAAATTCGGCCAGCACCAAGGTGCGCACACGCTCCAGAACCTCGTGGATGTTCACGTCGCCAACGACGTGGGGCTTTCGATGCGGCGCCAACAAGCGATCAACCAGCGTTTGTAGGCGATCCGCTTCGTGAATGATGACTTGGGTGTAATCACGCAATTCGCGCGAATCCAATTCCATTTGCAGCAGCTGTGCCGCACCACGAATACCGCCCAATGGATTTTTGATCTCATGGGCAAGGCTGCGAATCAACTCCTTGTTGGCCTGCGCTTGATCGAACAAACGGGTCTCTCGCAATTGCCGCGCGCGCTGTTCGAGTGGCAACAACTCCACCACAAATTCATCGGCGTGTTCGCCAGCCGAGACCACGACATGCACCGGCGAAGCCTCGGCCTGTGCATCGGGTCGATGAATCACAGCGTCGTATCGCAGCGCAGAGAAGTGGTCCTTTGCAGCACCGGACAAGGCTTGAACGAACGCTGGTGCATCCTCAAAGAACGGCGCCAGCTCCACATCGATCAGCACGCGCGATGAGGCACCCAGCAAATCTTGTGCAGCGGCGTTCATATGAACCATTCGTCCGCGTGCATCCACGATCACAACCGCGGTGACCAACAGTTCTAAGGCAAGGTATCGATTCTTTGGCATGTCTCAATCATCAAAAAAAAGGGCGGCCCTGGGCCGCCCTCCTGTCGACAACGACCAGTCCTGGATTACAGGCTGTAGTACATGTCGAACTCGATCGGATGCGTGGTCATGCGCATACGCGTCACTTCCTGCATCTTCAAGTCGATGTACGCATCGATCAAACCATCGGTGAACACACCGCCTTTGGTCAAGAACGCGCGGTCGGCATCCAGCGCTTCCAGCGCTTGATCCAAGCTATGGCAAACGGTTGGGACCAATGCGTCCTCTTCTGGAGGCAGGTGGTACAGGTCCTTGGTCGCCGCTTCGCCAGGATGGATTTTGTTTTCCACGCCGTCCAAACCAGCCATCAACAGTGCAGAGAAGCACAGGTAAGGGTTGGCCATTGGATCTGGGAAACGCGCCTCAACACGGCGAGCCTTATCGCTGGCCACGTGGGGAATGCGAATCGAAGCTGAACGGTTGCGGGCGCTGTAGGCCAGCTTCACAGGTGCTTCAAAGCCAGGAACCAAGCGCTTGTAGCTGTTGGTGGAAGGGTTGGTGATGGCGTTCAACGCACGGGCGTGCTTGATGATGCCGCCGATGTAATGCAACGCAAAGTCGCTCAAACCAGCGTAGCCGTTGCCTGCGAACAGGTTCTTGCCATCTTTCCAAACAGACTGGTGCACGTGCATGCCAGAGCCGTTGTCACCGACCAGCGGCTTGGGCATGAAGGTGGCGGTCTTGCCGTAGGCGTGCGCCACGTTCCAAACTACGTACTTGAGGACTTGGGTCCAGTCTGCACGCTCGACGAGCGTAGAGAACTTGGTGCCGATTTCATTTTGCCCCGCGCCTGCCACTTCGTGGTGGAACACTTCAACGGGAATGCCCAACTGCTCAAGCACCAAGACCATTTCAGCGCGCATGTCTTGCATGCTGTCCACCGGAGGCACTGGGAAGTAGCCACCTTTGACGGTAGGACGGTGGCCCTTGTTGCCGCCGTCGAACTGAGAACCACGGCTCCAGGAAGCTTCGTACTCGTCGATCTTCACGAAGCTGCCAGACATGTCGGCGTCCCAGCGAACGTTGTCAAACACGAAGAACTCGGGTTCTGGGCCGAAGTATGCGGTGTCACCCAAACCGGAGGCCTTCAAATACGCCTCGGCACGCTTGGCAACCGAACGGGGGTCGCGCTCGTAGGCCTTGCCATCGCCTGGCTCGACCACATCACACTGCAAGAACAGCGTGGTCTCGTCAAAGAAAGGATCGATGTTGGCGGTGCTGGGATCAGGCATCAGCAACATGTCAGAGGCTTCAATGCCCTTCCAACCGGCGATGGATGAACCGTCGAAGGCGTGGCCTTCGCTGAATTTGTCCTCGTCAAAGTGGGACATTGGCACGCTCACGTGCTGTTCTTTGCCACGGGTATCGGTGAAACGGAAATCAACGAACTTCACATCGTTGTCTTTCACCATTTGCATCACGTCAGCGACGGTCTTAGCCATCAGAATCTCCTAGACAGGTTAAATGAATTGCGAACGCAG
>JBEAPX010000045.1:0-2873 GCA_041164205.1 Pseudomonadota bacterium | reverse complement strand
AACCCGTCATGAGGGGCTCCAACGCGAGTGGGATGCGGCAGTTCAACGAGCGCACCGTGTTGCAGGCCATTCGCCACCAAGGTGCCATACCCAAAGCTGACTTGGCGCGGCTCACGCAACTCTCGACGCAAACGGTTGGCCTGATCGTTGAACGCTTGATGGATGAGGGTCTATTGCTCAAGGGCGACCGGGTCCGGGGAAAAATCGGACAACCCTCTGTGCCGCTGTCACTCGATCCCAACGGCGCATTTGGCCTAGGAATGCAGGTCGGGCGGCGCAGCCTTGAAGTGCTGATCGCCGATTTCGCTGGGCAAATGCGCTGGCACTGGAACACCCGATACGAATACCCCGACCCCGCTGTGGTGTTGCCCAAAATGGCCGAAGGCCTGGCTGCGGCCCAGGCCGCGTGGGGCACCAAGTGGGACCGCGTGGTGGGTGTGGGCTTGACTGCACCCCTGTCGATGCACCAGTGGGCCGACGTCATGGGAGAGTCGGCGGGTCCGGCCATTGCACGCTGGGAACACATCGACTTGCTCAGCGAGCTTCGGCGGCGCACGCAGTTAACGGTGGTGTTTGCCAAAGACACCACAGGTGCTTGCGTGGCGGAACTGTTTGAAGGCCACGGCCGCGACATTCAGAACTTTCTATATGTGTTCGTCGGCACGTTTGTCGGCGGTGGCTTGGTGCTGGGTGGACAGTTGATGTCTGGCCCCCAAGGCAATGCTGGCGCCATCGGTTCCATGCCGATGGGTATGTTCACTGCAGGCCACACGCAGTCGCCTCAGCAATTGCTGGCAATGTCGTCTGGCTGGCAGTTAGAGCAAACCTTGATTCAAGCGGGGCGAAGCGGATTGTTGGTGGCCGAGCCCGAAATCATGCGCGCGGAGTACAACGAGTTCACTCAGCCTTGGCTTGATCAAGCTGCCTCCGGCATTGCCATGGCTGCCGCCAGTGCCGCCGCCATGCTGGATTTGGATGCCATCGTGATGGACGGTTCGCTCGACACGGGCCTGTTGGCCGCACTGCGCGAGCGCACCCAGCAGGCGATGCAACACTATCGGTTCGAAGGGATGCGGGTGCCCCAGTTACTCGCTGGTAGTGTTGGCGCACACGCCCGAGCACTGGGCGGCGCACTGTTGCCGTTGCACGCGCAGTTTTTCCCTACGCAAGACATATTTTTAAAGTCATGAAGCTCTATTTAGACACCGCAGATACCGCACATTGGGTGGGCGTGCCTGGCTTGCCAACGGTGGCTGGTGTGACCACCAACCCGAGTCTGGTGTATCAAAGCGGCCGACCGGTTCATCTAAGCACCTACCTGGATTTGGTGCGGCAGGCTGGCGCCATGCGCATCAAAGAATTGATGGTGCAAATGCCCAGGCCTGATGCTGGTGAAGTGCAGCACTATTTGTCTGAGCTGTTGCCTGCAGCGGCTTTGGCCAAAGTCCAATTGACGATCAAGCTGCCTTGCTCGCCCGAATGGCGCGACGCCATTCAAGCCGTGCAAGACCATGGGGCGCCCGTGTTGTTGACGGGCCTGTCCAACGCCATGCAGCTGATGTGGGCCGTCGAGCAAGGAGCCAATTGGGTGGCGCCTTATTTGGGGCGCTTGGAGGATGCGGGTCGCGACGTGTGGTCGCTGGTGTACGCCTGCATCGAAGCCCAGCGCCAGGGCACCCAGTTGTTGGCTGCGAGTATTCGCACACCCGATGTCTTAGCGCGCTTGATGTCAGCGGGTGCCAGCGCCGTTACCGTGCGCCCTGAACTGGCAAAGGCTTGGGTGATCGATCCGCTGACGGCCCAGGCCGTCGAGCAATTTGGCCAAGACATTTTGGCCAGCGAACACATCTGAACCCGGCGGGTGGCTTTGCCACAGCGCGAGGTGCTCAGGCCTGCAAGTTCGCTTGAATCTCGGCTTGGGTATCCGCTGCCAGCTGACGCAGCCTTTCGATCACTTCGGGTGCCATCACTGCCGGCGTTTGGCGCGTCAATTGCTCGATATGGGCTGCCCAATTGCCTAGGCATACCAGTCCCAACAGCAAGGCGGCCCCTTTGAGCTTGTGCGCTTGGTTGCCAATGGCTTCGCCGCCGCTTTGGACGGACATCAGCTGGATCAGCTTGGCCACGTCGCCCGACTGGGGGTCAAACAACTCTTGAACAATGACGGCCCATTGTTCTAATGGAATGAGTGCGCGCAGCTCTTGAAAAATATGCCGATCAATCATCGTTGCCTTGTGGATTACGCGATTAGGTCAGCCAATAAAAACCAGCCAATCCGGAAAAGTTCCACAATGCCTGAAGGAAGTCGGCTTGAGTAGCCCTGAAACTGGCTAGTTATTTAGCGGGATCTGTGCGCTGCAGCTGCCATTGGCTTTGATGCAGGACGCCGACAGTGCTGCGGTGCGCCACCGATACCACCGTCGCTCCACGCTGCGCGGCATCGCGCAAGAGCCTCTCGTATATCGTTCGTTCCGTTTCTTCATCGAGGGCGCTGGTGGCCTCATCCAAGAACAGCCACGTGGGTTGGCGCAAAAACACGCGGGCCAAGGCCAGCCGCTGTTGCTCGCCGCCCGAGAGGCGTTGGTTCCAAATCCCTTCGACGTCGAGCTGATCGCAGAGCTCCGATAACTCGGCTTGGACGAGCGCCTCGCGCAGTTGGGCGTCGGTCCCTGCCAATTCAGTTTGGGGATAAAGCAAGGCTTGCCTGAGCGTGCCGTTGGGGAAGTAAGGCCGCTGGGGCACAAATTGCGCCGCAGACTGCGCGCCCTCTGGAATGTCGAGCGCGCCTGAGTACCAAGGCCAGATGCCGGCGAGTGTGCGCAATAAGCTTGATTTGCCGCAACCCGATGGCCCTTGAATCCACACGGTGTCAC
>JBEAPX010000044.1:0-8865 GCA_041164205.1 Pseudomonadota bacterium | reverse complement strand
ATGGCCAAGATGGCGGCCACCGAAAGCGCGCAACAAATCATCGATGCCGCTGTCCAAATGCATGGCGGCATGGGTGTGCGCAAGGGGCACATGGTCGAGTCTCTCTACCGCGAGATCCGTGCGCTACGGATTTATGAGGGCGCGACGGAAGTGCAGCAATTGATCATCGGGAAAGACGTTCTGAAAGGATGAGTCATGAACGACTGGAACACCTTGCTACCGAGCGCTCATGTGGACCGATTCACGCGTGAGCGAATGCCGCCTCAGGACCAATGGCCCGTTTTCTTCAATGACCATGCCCAGCTCGACTACCCCAACGATTTGAATGTCGCTGGCGAATTGGTCGATCGCCATGTCAATGAGGGTCGAGGCTCACGCCCAGCACTGTATGGCGTGACGCGCCTGGATGGCACCACTCAAGACTTCAGCTGGACCTACGCGGAACTGCAAAACCAAGTGAATCGCATCGCCCGAGTGCTCACTGAGGATATGGGGCTGGTGAGTGGCAATCGGGTCCTGCTGAGAGGTGGCAACAGTCCCATGATGGCGGCCACTTTGCTTGCCAGCTTCAAGGCAGGATTGGTCGCAGTGCCCACCATGCCATTGCTGCGCGCTGGGGAGCTGGCGACCATCATTGAACAAGCGCAAATCACCGCTGCCCTGTGTGACAGCGCATTGGCCGACGAACTGCAGCATTGCAGCACGCCGGGTCACGCCCATCACTGCCCCACCCTTGAACAGGTCAAGCTCTTTCACAGCGATCACGCCGATGGATTGGAACGGTGTATGCAACGGCATGGCGCAGATTTCGAACCCTATCGAACCAGCAGGGACGATGTGTGCTTGATCGCGTTCACCAGCGGCACCACCGGTAAGCCCAAAGGCACCATGCACTTTCACCGCGATGTGCTGGCGATGTGCGACCTATTCCCCAAGCACGTTCTCAACATGGGCGAGGCCGACATTGTCTGTGGCACGCCCCCGATTGCTTTCACCTTTGGTCTGGGTGGCTTGCTCGCGTTCCCTCTCAGACACGGTGCCAGCAGTGTCTTGCTGGACAAACACACCCCTGAGACGCTGCTGGCCACCATCGCCAAATACCGTGCAACTCAGTGTTACACCGCACCGACGATGTACCGACAAATGGCGGCCTTGGTCCACGCCTATGACCTATCCAGTTTGAAACACCCCGTTTCCGCTGGTGAAGCATTGCCCGCCAACACCCGACAGCTTTGGCAGCAAGCCACAGGCATCAGCCTGACCGACGGCATTGGTGGCACAGAGGTGATCCACATCTACATCTCCAGCGCAGGGGCCGAGATCCGGCCAGGCAGCATTGGCAAGGTCGTGCCCGGTTACATCGCTCAAGTGGTCGACGATGACATGCAACCGGTCCCACCAGGGACCGTCGGTCGATTGGCCATGCGCGGACCCACCGGATGCAAATACCTCGCCGATCCTCGCCAAACCAACTATGTCAAGGCGGGTTGGAATCTCCCAGGCGATACATTTGTGATGGATGAGGACGGTTACTTCAGTTACCAAGCGCGCAATGACGACATGATCATCTCCTCGGGCTACAACATCGCTGGCCCCGAGGTCGAGAGCGCACTACTGACCCATCCCGCAGTGGCAGAGTGCGGTGTGGTCGGGATGCCCGATGAAGAACGCGGGGCCATCGTGCAAGCATTTGTGGTGCTGCACGATGGCTATTCGCCCGACAATGCACTCATCACCGCTTTACAAGAACACGTGAAGCAAACCATCGCACCGTTCAAGTACCCCAGAAAAATCGCTTTTCTGAGCGCCCTGCCGCGCACAGAAACAGGCAAGCTGCAGCGTTTCAAGTTGCGCCAATCGAGCTGAAAGGAAAACCATGTTCAATGTATTGCAACCCGAGGGCTGGGTGCCAGCCAAAGGCTACTCCAACGGCATTGAAGCGCGTGGCCGATTGATCTTTGTCGCCGGCATGATCGGCTGGAACAGCCAGTCCCAATTCGAGACGGACGACTTCGTCGAGCAATGCCGCCAAGCCCTTCAGAACGTGATCGACACGCTGGCGTGTGCAGGCGCTGGGCCTGAGCACATGGCGCGCATGACTTGGTATGTGAAGGACAAAAAGGAATACCTCGCCAGAGGGCGCGAGCTGGGCAAGGTCTATCAAACCGTCATCGGCAAGCATTTCCCTGCGATGACATTGGTTCAGGTCGCCGACTTGGTTGAAGATCGGGCCTTGGTCGAGATCGAGGTCACCGCCGTTGTCTCAGACTGAACTTAGGACACCGGCCATGCCTCAACCAAAGCAAATGGCTGATGGGCAGAGCTGATGGCCATTGCATTGGACGCCTGATGGCTGATTGGTGCGTGTGGCCAAGCCAAGCCCGCCAAGGGCCAAGCCAAGTCCCGAGGAATAACGCCTCAAACACTGACGTGGTTGGTCAATCGGTAGCCAGCCCCACGCACGGTTTCAATCATGCTGGCCGCACCGTCAAGCGCGTGGCGCAGACGCTTGATATGCACGTCGACCGTGCGCTCATCAATCACGCTGTCGTCGCCCCACACTTGATCCAACAAACGCTGGCGCGTGTGTACACGCTCGGGGTGGCGCATGAAATAACTCAGCAACTTGAACTCAGTGGGGCCCAACTTGAGACTCTGGTGCTGGAAAGTCACTCGGTAAGTTGACTCGTCCAATTTCAAGGCACCCACCAACAAGGTATGGCTTGGTACAACGGGCTTGTTGCGCCGCATCACCGCCTGAATACGCGCGATGAGCTCTCGGTTTGAAAATGGTTTGGTGATGTAGTCATCCGCACCGACTTCTAGGCCAATGACTTTGTCTGATTCCTGCGACCGCGCAGTCAACATGATGACCGGCATTGAAGCGGTAGGGGGCTGCGATCGCCAGCGACGCAATAGGGACTCGCCGCTTTGTCCCGGCAACATCCAGTCCAGTAAAACCAAGTCGGGGACTTCAGCGTCCAATTCGCGCTGCGCGCCAATGGCATCAAAGACCACTGAGGGCTCAAAACCAGCGTGCTTGAGATTGATGGCGATCAACTCTGCGATTGACGGCTCATCTTCAACCACCAACACTTTGAATGGCTCGGACATTGTGAGATTCAATAAAGCAGCTTGATATAAAAAGAGGGGCTAGCCAAGCGACCAACCCCTCCATGCGAGATGCCAAAATTACTTGATCTTGGTCATTTCTTTTTCGACCATCTTCACCACATTGGCGGGCAATGCGACAAAGCCCAGCTCTTCAGCCATCTTTTTGCCGTTGTTCAGTGACCATGTGAAGAACTTGACCACTTCTTGCTGGCGAGCCGCGTCATCGCCTTTTTCGTAGGCAATCACAAACGTTGCGGTCGTGATTGGCCAAGCGTTGGGGTGTGATTGATCCAACAGGTCAGGCGCCATACCGGCCACGGTGAAGTCTGCACCACCAGCGGCGTCGGCCACTGCTTGCTGGCTAGGCACGATGAAGTTGCCAGCCTTGTTTTTCAGCGCCACAAAGGCCATGTTGTTCTTCATGGCATCGGCGATATCCACGTAACCAATGGTTCCTTTGATTTTCATCACATTGGCAGCGACACCAGGGTTGCCCTTGCCACCAACCGCATTAACCGGCCAGTTGACCGACTTACCGGCACCGACATCGCGCTTGAAGGCAGCAGATTGCTTAGCCAAGTATTTGGTGACGGTGTCAGTGGTACCAGAACCATCGGAGCGGTGCGCGATGGTGATGGCCAAGTCAGGCAAGTTCTTGCCAGGGTTCAGAGCAGCAATGGCCTTGTCATTCCACTTGGTGATTGCGCCACGGAAGATGTCGGCTGCAGTCACACCGTCCAACTTCAGTTCACCGGACTTGAAGCCAGGCAAGTTCACCACGATCGTTGCGCCACCCATCACGGTGGGGATCTGTACTTGCTTCTTGTCTGCCAGCGCGGCGACTTTGACAGGGCTGTCGGTACCGCCGAAATCAACGGTCTTGGCGTTGATCTGTTTGATGCCACCTGAAGAGCCAAT
The DNA here is from genome assembly GCA_041164205.1 of Pseudomonadota bacterium. Taxonomy (GTDB): domain Bacteria; phylum Pseudomonadota; class Gammaproteobacteria; order Burkholderiales; family Burkholderiaceae_C; genus RS62. The sequence goes on along the minus strand of JBEAPX010000044.1, from coordinate 4,833 downwards.
GCCCTGGTAATTCACTTCCTTGCCTGTGGCAGCTTTGTAGGCTTCAGCCCACTTGGTGTAAACGGCGTAAGGGAACGTAGCGCCTGCACCGGTGATGGTGGCAGCCAGGGCTGCACCGCTCAACATGGCTGCACCGACGGCCACAACAACAGATTTCAAGACCAATTTTTTCATCACAACATCCTTTTGCTTTGAGCTGAAGAAAACCCCAATTCGTTTGGGATGTATGCACTGTAAAAACTGTTTGTGACGGTTTTGTGACGATTTGTGGCGATTTGTCATTTAGCCATCACTGACATCCATGGGCAGACAGGTCCCCGCCCTTGTCATCGCCCGTTGATCTGCCACAGCCACCCAGTTGGTAGGCCCATCGCGGGCCGGTTGGCCGCATCACAGGTCGATGACCAACACCCCGTCTGCATCCTTGGCTCGCGAACAACACAAGATGACTTTGTGCTTTCGCTCGGCCTGGCTCAGTACGAAATCCCGGTGTTCAATCGCGCCAGAAGCCTCGGCGTCGTAGTGCACGGCACACACGCCACACAGGCCGTCACTGCATTTCTCACTGATGCTGAAGCCCGCTGCATTGAGCGCATCTGTGGCCGCCTGATCCGCAGCCACTCGCAGCTCAGCGTTCGCTTTTGCGAGTCGAATCCGAAACGGCTGATTCACCCAATTGCCCACCTCTGGCATTGAAAAGTACTCTTGATGGCAGGCCTCATCCGGCCAGTCGTGTCGCTTGGCGACCGCCATCACTTCCTCCATGTACCGAGCGGAGCCGCAGGTATAGACGTGTGCGCCCGAGGTGTATTGAGGAATCAGTTGCGACAAAACGGCGCGGGTGCCTTCGTCCTTGATGTGCAGCTGCACGCTGGCTGCCCAAGGTACCTGCGCCAACTCTTCGAGGAATCCCGCGCTGTGTCGACTCGCCACGCTGTAATGCAACTCAAACGGCCGTCCGAGCGCGTGAAGTCGATGGGCCATGGTCAGCATAGGCGTGACGCCGATGCCGCCCGCCATCAGGTAGGTGTAGCTGGCATCCTCTCGTAACGGAAAATGATTCCGCGGCTTAGACACAAAGACCCGCCGACCTTCTTTGAACACCCGGTGCATGAGCGCCGACCCCCCGCGACCGCCTGCCTCCGGTGCTTCGCGTTGCACCCCCAGGACATAGGTGTCGGAATGGGCAGGATCGCCGGCCAAGCTATAGGGCCGTTGGTATTCAGGGGCGATCACCACGTCAATGTGGGCACCTGCTTCAAACGGTGGAAGCGGCTTGCCCTCAGGATGAACAAACTCGTACCGAGCGACGTCTGCCGCCATGTCCTCGCGCCGCGTCAACACCACGGGAAACACCGGTGGCTCACCGACCAGTGCCGGCAGGCCAGGCGCCAATCGTGCGATCGCCTGCGTGTCGCCGCTTTGGAGGGTGTCTCGGTACTGATCGGGCGAAAGCAGTTGCCGATAGCGTGCAATGCCTTCATCCCGATTGACCGGATAAGTCACTGGGTAGGGTTGCGGCATGGTGTCCGCTGGATACACCGCCAGGGTCTGGTCTTCGTAACTGAGCTTGAGCTCCTTTTGCAGACCTCGGCGATTGGTTTGGCTGGCTTGCACATAGCGCCCGGTGCGCTTGTCGAGTTCAATGTCCCACCACCATTTTTTGACTGGATTGATGTCGCCTCGATTCAGGAAATCATCCAGCTTGGCCAAGCCAGGTGCGGTCGCGGGCCAGGTCATCGCCACTTGCCGCCACAGCTGATCGGCCAGCAGCCCCTCCAAATTCCAAGGACAGGTTTTCATGCACCGTCCACACATACCGCCTGCAGCATTGGTGATGCGATAGCGGGTACATTTTTCAGCGTCACTTTTCCAAATTTCGTAGCCGTTGTACATCACCTTGGGACCGGCAGTGATGGCCCCAGAGGGGCACTCACGCGCGCACTTGTTGCAGCTCTCGCAAAATGACTGCATCCCAAAGTCAATCGGGCGATCGGGTGCCATAGGGAAATCGGTGGTCACCGTGCCACTTTTGAGTCGTGGACCCAGAAAGGGGTTCAAAATCACCTCGCCGATGCGACTGACCTCACCCAAGCCTGACAACAGCAACAACGGGGGCTGCAACACGTCGCCATCCAATACCGAGTGCACCCGCGCCGAATAACCCAAACGGCGAATGTGTTCGGCAATGATGCCTCCTAATAGGGAGAAACGAAGGTAAGCCCTCATGCTTTGGGCGACCGAAATCCAATCGTCCCCACTCGCCCCGTCCATGGTCTCGTGGCCCTGGTCGATCAACAGGTTGATGCCCTCTTGGTGGTAAGCCGGCATCGGGTTGCCGCCGGCATCGTGCGAGTAATAGGCCCACTCAGGCACGTGGCACAAGCCCACCGCGTCGACACCCAAAAAATACGCCGTCGCCTTGACTCGATCGGCATTCTTTTGAGGGTCAGCCACACTACTACTCACCGGCCCCCGGGCCTCGCCGAATTGCAGCAACAACAACGCCCCCAGAGCACGCCTCGCACAAGCGCCAATGGGGCTCTTCATCACGTAGTGTGCGTTCTTGGCGTTGTCTTGCACCGATTTGCCGAGATCCCCAAAGAGCGCTCTGGCGAAAAAGTCTGCGCGTTTAGGAAATCGCGGCACGCGCTCATGGTCAATGAAGGTTGTGGGCTCATCGCGCCGCTTGAGTTGCTCAAAAGGATGGGCGCCCTGTCGGAATTCACGGTGGCGAAATGACTCTCGATTGAAAGCGTTTTTGAATGTCCCTTTGCCCAACCACCATTGCCAGCCGTGCGACTTCCAGCGTTGTTGCTCCGGATGCAAAGGCTGGTCTGGCGTGAGCACCAAGGTGGTCGTGACCACCGCCAGTCCATAACGATGCCCGACGTATGGGTGGCTTCCATCTGGCAGACACAAACCGCTGTGTAAGGCCATTTGTGCCAAATCAATGTCACTGCAGGTGGCCGTATGGGCCCGCGACTCATACCCCAACATCCGCAAATAAGTCGACAGCAACACCGCCGTTTGAGCCGACAGCACGGCGGCACGTTGGGCCTGGCTGTACTGGTCAAGCCAATCACAACCCGGCTCGCCTTCTGCTGGATCTCTGGGATATTCGACAGCAATCACCAGCGCATAGGGATGGTGATCAATCGGGCCGTGCTCTGCTCTGGCGGAGTCCAGCACGTCCGCCAAAATCATGTCCATCCCCGCAGCAAAACTCTTGGGCTGACTGCGCTCAAGCTCAGCCCCAAGGGCTTGCACTTGCGGATTTCGAATGGGGTCGCTCAGACGAGCTGCGGCCGGAATCCGCGCGGTCGCCATCAGCGAGGCGTCAAAGTAATAACCGGCCGCCTTCAAGTGCTGCGCTCGCTCGGTCGGATCATCCGGAATCTCGGCGCTGAGTGCAGCCACCGTGCCATCACGCACCAAATCAAACATGGCCATGTAGCGCCCCATGGCCGGGCCCAAAGACGTGTCGTGCGTGGCTTCGAAAGACAGCGCCTCCATGGCGGGCAGACGCGAGCCATCCGGAACACGGTCGGTGCGCCTCAGGCGTTCGAGCGGATAAGGTCCAAGATGAACCGGTCGGTCACGGTAAGAAAACAATCTCATGCCACCATGATCCCCTCAAATTGCGCATTTTTCTACTCGGCACTGTCACCGCTGTCATCGCTGCCATCCATTGGCATCACGCGACCATCCAACGATTGACGCATGACTGCAGCGACGCCTCAGTACCCAGCGCCATCGGCCAAATGATGCAACCGATGTCGCCAGTCGCTAGGCATCCAGCGCGACCAACACCACCGCCGAGTGCGCCACCCGTGCGGCAGCCAGGTCTCCAACCTTGAGACCATGACCTGCGGGCGCAAAACCAACGACCCGAGGCCCAAGTGGCACGTCACCCTCACCCAATTGCAGCGTCACTTCGCCGCCGGCTCTCGCCCGAGATGCGCGAATCACGCGGCCTTGCCATACCGTCGCCTCGTGTCCTGCAGCCGATAGGGTCAGCCCACGCATTGTCGACTGGCGCGACCCAGCGCGTCCACTGCCCCCGGTGGCCAACGGCAGCACCTCAAGCGCGGTGGCTTTGCACAAGGCGAGCACCCGAGTGCCCACCTCCAGTCCCAAGAGCTCAGAACTCTCTGGCGTGATCAAAGCCACCAGTGGCATCGCTTGGTCTAGCGCCAGCGTGACACGCACCATACCGCTGTGGCGTTTCAACTGCTGCACTTGCGCGGGCCACTGATTTCGCATACTTGTCCTGACTTGCAGTCCCAATGAAGCCACCGCATCGCGTTCTTGCGACATTTGGGCCAGGGCTGTTCGTCTGGCGTTTTGCAACCATTGCGCAGCCCGCAAGAGCTGTTCCCCTGCCGGCGTCAACGCCGCGCCGCCGCCGCCGCTGCCGCCCACTGCGCGCTGCACCAAGGTCGCACCGGCTAAGTTACTGAGGGTCTCGACCGCTTGCCACGCCGCCTTGTAACTCACGCGGTTGTGGCGCGCGGCCTCGCTGATCGATCCGCATTCGCCGACGCTTCGCAAGATTGCGATGCGCTTGTCTGCGATGTCTGAACCGAGGGCATCACCGAAGCGGTCACTAGAGGGTTTCATGGCACATATTGTGCCGCCAATGGGGTCTATGTGCTACATTCGTTATTCCCAAAATGAATAGCGAAAAATCGCCATTGTTTCCCGCTGTGTCGTTGACCTCTACCACCGTCCTCCCCCATCGATCAGGCGACGCTCGCGTGAGCCTGGGGCATGGGTGCCCCGCAAACAACCTCGCGCCACAGAGGCAGGGCTTGGCCCGGCGAGTCATCT
>JBEAPX010000043.1:0-11674 GCA_041164205.1 Pseudomonadota bacterium | reverse complement strand
GGCATCTGTGGCGAGGCGGCGGTGCGTGTCAGCCGGTCTGCTGAATCGGATGGGTTGAGGTGATGGTGGGCATGGCGAGGCAAATTGATCAGCAGCGCATCGGACACCCAGTTATCGCAGTCCCAAATATGGCGTGCCGCCATCTTCTCCAAGCGGCCATTCGTTCGGCGGCGCACCAAACCCCAGTGTTCCACGTAGTCCACAGCAGCCACCAGGTAAAGAGCCAACACCGTTTGCACTGTCAAGCCAACCCAAGCCTTGGGGCCACAGGTGATCAAGATCAGCAACGTCCAAGCGGCATAAATCAACAGCAAACCCGTTGGGCGCAACCAAACGGGCAACTTGGCTTGAGCGGCCAACTCGACAGCGCCACGCCACACCCCAGGAAAATAACGCCCCATGAAGGCCCATAGGCTTTCCGTTTGTCGGGCAGACGCCGGATCCTCGTGCGACGCTGCAATGCGGTGGTGTCCCCGGTTGTGCTCGATGTGGTAGTGGCCAAATGCGACTTGCGTGAGCAAAATGAGCGCCAGCCAGCGGTCCAAGGGGGCACGCCGATGCCCCAGTTCATGCGCGAACACAATGCCCACCCCGCCGCCAACTACCCCCAGGGCGGCGCCCAGCCACCAGACTTCGTCCCAAGGCGCATTGGGAAAAACCGCCACCGAGAAAACCACCACTTGCAGCAGCAGAACCAGGGCCACCAGCCTGGGCACGTGCGGGCCCCACTGCACGGCCGATAAGGCCTGCCGACGCCCACCCCCAGCGTGCGCATTGGTCCGACCCAGAACCCACTCAGCCATCGGAAACACACCAAACCCCAGAGCCACGCCCAACCAAGGCAGGCCGGCCCACCAACTCAAGCTCGGCACCAGGGTGAAACACACAGCAAGATATTTCATCAGGCACTCCTATGCGATGCGACCTCGGCGATGTAGCCAGCCATCATGAGGTCTAAGTGCGCACCGCCGCCGTTTTTAAAAATTGTGATGTCTTGCCTCGAGCACCGGGCCTGACCACCACGCCTCTCTTCAGCGCACAAATCATACAAATCCCCCAACACATCGGCCTCTTCGATCACCCCTTGCGCCAACGGGATGCATAACTCTCCAATGTGGTGCATGGTGCTTTCCCGGCTGTCCACGAACAAGCGCCCTGCGCTGATCAATGCGTCATCGGCCTCTCGCATATCGGCCTTGAACGCGCCAATCAGGTCGACGTGGGTGCCAGCTTTGACCCATTCGCCAAGAAGGATGGGCTCGCGCGCCATGGTGGCACTGGCAATGATGTCGGCCCGCGCTGCACCTGTTGCCAAGTCCAATACCGCTGACAACGCGACGCCAGGCGGTGGGTTCTGTGCCGAGACCTCGGCCACCAACGCCCGCGCTTGCTCGGGTCGCCTGGCCCACACCCCGATCTTTCGAAGCGATGGCAGGCCCGCCGCATAGGCGTGGACCAAGCTGCGAGCGACTGCCCCCGCGCCCACGATCAGCAATGTCTCACTGTCGGCTCGGGCCAGCAGCTGGGCGCCCAACACTGAGTCAGCTGCGGTTTTCCATTCGGTGATCAAGCGGCTATCGATGATCGCCACCAAACGGCCATGCTCTGGCTCAAACACTTGCATCGCGCCTTGTACCGTCGGCAAACCTGCACGCGGGTTGTCGCCAAACACCGTCACCGATTTCACCCCAAAACCCAGACCCTCAATGTGCGCGGCCCGACTCAGCAGCGAGCCCTGCGCAGGCCCCAAAAACACATCCGACTGGGTCGCTCGCGGACGCAAATGGCCGGTGCGCAAGGCCTTAATGGCCTCCGACCAGGTCATGTGCGGACCGACCTCTTGGGCCTGAATGAAATGAGGCGCGTGGCCCATATTCATGTGCACTTATTCCCGTTGGCGTGGGCGCTTTGGGGCTTTCGATTCAGCACGAAATCAAATGCCATTTGGTAGGTGCCGTCAGCCTGCTGCACCCAGTCACACACCAGCGATTGCCGCACGCCAAAGACCACGTCTGAATCCAAGTAGTCACTGTTGTCCCGAAACACATGAGTGATCAGCGTCTCATAGCCCGGCGCTTGAATCATGAAGTGCAAGTGCGCCGGCCTCCACGGATGGCGGCCCGTCGCTTGCAGCATCTTGCCCACAGGGCCATCGTGGGGCACCTGGTAGGGAACGGCAAGAATGGATTCGAACTCAAAGCGACCGGCGTCATCTGCCCGCAAAACGCCCCGCGCCTGCGCGTGGTCCATGTCAGGGTGCTGGACGTCGTACAGGCCCTCGGCATCGGATTGCCACACGTCTAAGGTCGCACCCCCAACCGGCTCGCCCTGCAAACCCCGCACCGTCCCCGACACCTTGCAAGGCACGCCCTGGGCGCCGTTGGCGATGTCATCGCCCAATGCGTACTCTGGCGCACCCTCCACATGGAAAGGGCCAAACACCGTCGCCTCGGTACAGCCAGGTGGTTTGTCGTTGTTCATGGCCACCGTGAGCATGGACAGTCCCAGCACATCCGACAACAAGATGAACTCTTGCCGCTTGTCGTCTGTGATGTGGCCGCACTGAGTCAAAAACTGGATGCCCTTGAACCACTCCTCCTCGGTGAGCTTCACCTCACGGGCAAACGCATGAAGGTGCCGAACCAAACTGGACATGACCTCCAACAGTCGCGGATCCTCTGTGCCGGCCAAGCTATCAATGACCGCTTGGGTGATGTTGTCTTGGTTCAAATTGCGCATGGGGTTCTCGAGTCATTTGAGCGGATTGTCATGTAGGGCACTGCGAGCGCATCGGCGTTTGCTACGCTCTGCGTGACGCCTACACCGCGACCGAAAAAGCTTACCTCATGAACCCCAAACACTCCAGCACCTCAGCGATCGACACCGATGTTCTCATCGTGGGTGGCGGGCCGTGCGGCTTGACGCTGGCGATCGAACTGGGCAGGCGAGGCATTCGTTGCGTGCTGGTCGACAGCAAGCCCGCCACAGCTTTTAATCCTCAAGCCAATGCGACCCAAGCGCGCACCATGGAACATTTCCGTCGCCTGGGCTTTGCACACGAGATTCGCGCGCTCGGCCTGCCGCCAGACCACCCGACCGATATCGCCTACTTCACCCGCTATGCAGCGCATGAACTTGCGCGCATCGAATTGCCGACCGCTGCCCAAGCCACGGTGCAGATCAAATCGATGGGGGGCGATTGGAGCGCTGCCGAACTGCCCCACCGGGTGTCGCAAAAGTGGGTCGAACAAGTCTTGCTGCGCCACGCCAAAGCCTGTCCCACCGTACAAGCAATGTATGGCTGGACGCTGCAATCCTTCACCGACCTCGGCGATGGCATCCGCGCCACCATTCATCCCACTGAGGGTGGGGCAAGCGTCGACGTGCGCGCCCAATACTTGGTCGGCGCCGATGGCGCACGAAGCCTGGTGCGGCGCACCTTAGGCATCGCTTGGGGAGGAGACAGCGGCGCGCAGCGCGAATTCATGGGCGGCAAAATGTTTGCGCTTTACCTGCGCGCGCCCGATTTCCACGCCCACATCAAGGCCAAAAAGGCGTGGATGTACGTGGCTGTCAACCCCGATCGCCGCGCCTTCATGGCCTCGGTAGACGGCATCAGCGAATACGCATTTCATGCCGCGATTCACCCACACGAAAATGCCGATCAATGGACGCAGGCCGATGCCAAAAGGGTCTTCAGCCAAGCGATGGGGGCGCAGATGGACATCGAGATTTTGTCGATGCGCACGTGGGTGGCTGGCCACGCCTTGGTCGCTCAAAACCTGCTCCAAGGGCGCGTCATGATAGCTGGCGACGCGGCCCATTTGTTCACACCGACCGGCGGTCTGGGCTACAACACTGCGGTCGAGGACGCCGTCAACCTTGGTTGGAAGTTGGCCAGCGTGATTCAGGGTCGCGCGCCCATCGATCTCTTGCACAGCTACGAACGCGAGCGCCACCCTTTGGCAGTCAGAAACACGCAGTACGCAAGGCACTTTGCGGACTCGATTGGTTTGTTTGTGGCCCATGCCGAGCTCGAGCACGAAGGACCACAAGGCGCGCTGGAGCGCGACAAAGCCTCGACGTATTTGAACCGCCATGCGCGACTGGAGTTCAATATTCCGGGGGTCACCTTCGGCGGTCGCTACGACGACTCCCCGATCATCGTGCGCGATGGGACTCAGGCACCACCCGACGAGGCCAACCGCTACCAACCCAGCGCCTGTCCTGGTGGGCGGCCACCTCATGCGTGGCTGGCCAATGGCCAGTCGCTGTACGACCTGTTTCACACCGAGTGGACCCTGTTGGTGCTGGGCAGCGATGCGCCGAGCCCTGCCGGCTTTGTGGCCGCAGCCCAGACCCTGAACCTGGACCTGAAAGTTCTGCCGCTGCAGGAGGCCCAGCTCAACGCGCTATATGAGCAACCTTTGGTGTTGATCCGGCCCGATCAGATGGTGGCATGGCGAGGAAGTTCCTCTGATGCGGCCGCGCAGGTGCTGCGCCAAGCCACAGGGCATCGTACCGAGTAGCGGTAACCGCGTCGGCGCTCAGGCGTCGGTGGCTTGCACTGCTCGCCTGGCCAACCCGATAAGGGTGTCGCGCTCACTGGCTGAAAGTGACTTCAAGATATCAGCTTGCAAGCCCTGCACCACTGGCCTCACGGTGAGATAGACACGTGTGCCCTCTGGACTCAATGACAACTCACGTGCGCGCCGGTCCCGGTCGCTGACCACTCGCCTCACCCAGCCTTTTTTATCCAGCCGATCGATCACACCACCAATGGTTGCGCGGTCATAGCCAATGGCTGTGGCAACGGCGGCCTGATCGCTGCCCGGATAGGCGTGGATCGCATCCAAGGCAGCGAACTGCACGGGTGTCAAATCCAAGCCCGCGGCCTGCACACGCTCGATGAAGACCGCGGTCGACTGTTGATGCAACCGACGAATCCAGTGCCCTGCCATGTTCAATGCGTCCATCCTGACTCTCCACTTCTGTCCTGCGTGCCTGCGATGCTTTGGCTCATTGTGTGCGCACGGCAACGCAATAGTAATCATACATACCATCTTGACATGAAATAGTATGTATAGATATCATTGACTCGAGACACCCATACAAATCAACTTTTCACCAGTGAAAGTCACGCCATCATGCAGTTCTACAAGCACGGTTTCAGAGGCGGCAACCCAGACATCAAAGAGGCCGCTCCCCATCGACGCAATCGCGGCACCAACGAACCATGGCCCACCGAAGTCGATGTCTTGATCGTCGGCACGGGACCCGCTGGCTTGTGTCTGGCCGCACAGTTGGCTCAGTTTCCAGAGATCAACACCATGATCGTGGAACGGATGTCAGGCAACATCATCAAAGGCAAAGCCGATGGCATCAACACGCGCTCCATGGAGATGTTCCAAGCCTTTGGCTTTGCAGACAAAGTCAAGCGTGAAACTTATTGGGTGAATCAAACCGCCTTCTGGATGCCGGACCCAGACCAACCCGATCACATCAAGCGCGTTGGCCGCGTGCAAGATGTGGCAGACGACAGTTCCGAAATGCCGCACATCCTGATCAATCAGGCGCGCTTGCACGAGCTTTTTCTCGAAGTCATGAAAAACGCACCGTCGCGCCTCGAACCCGACTACGGCTGGGAAGTCGCAGGCTTGAGCATCGATCACCACGCCAGCGAATACCCCGTCACCGTCACCCTGAAAGACGCCACGGGCATCCATTGGGGCGGCACCAGAACCCTGCGGGCCAACTACGTCGTGGGCTGCGATGGCGCCCACTCCGCGGTGCGCAAGGCGATTGGCGGTGAGCTCCATGGCGACGCCGCCCACCAAGCGTGGGGAGTGATGGATATATTGGCCAACACCGACTTTCCAGATGTGCGTCAAAAGTGCTTGATCTCGTCGGCCAACGAAGGCAACGTGCTGATCCTGCCGCGCGAAGGAGGCTACATCTTTCGGATGTATGTGGAGTTGGATAAGCTGCGCCCCGACGAGCGCGCCGCACAGAAAAAGTTCACCCAAGATGACCTGATCGCTGCGGCGAACCGCATCATTCGGCCCTACTCACTCGACGTCAAAGAGGTGGTGTGGTGGTCGATCTACGACATTGGACACAGCCTCACCGACCGCTTCGACGATGTGCCCAGCGGCGAAGACCGGGACCCCCGCGTATTCATCGCCGGCGATGCCTGCCACACGCACTCGCCCAAAGCCGGGCAAGGCATGAACGTCTCCATGCAAGACACCTTCAACCTCGGTTGGAAACTCATTCATGTCCTCCAAGGCCGCGCTGCGCCTCGACTGCTGCGAAGCTATTCGGCAGAGCGCCTCACCGAAGCCAAGCGCTTAGTGGATACCGATCACCATTGGTCTCGCGTGATGTCGGCACCAACGACCCAAGCCGAGCGCGATGGCACTCAGGAGCCGCGCATCATTCGGCAGTTCAAAGACAACCTTGAATTCACCGGTGGCACCGCGGTCAAATACGACACCTCCGAACTGTTCGCCGTGGGCACCCATCAGGCTTTGGCCCGCAAAGAAGAGATTGGGCGGCGCTTTCATTCGGCGCCGGTGGTGCGCCTCTCGGACGCCAAGCAGATGCAGTTGGGCCATGTCGCCGAGGCGGATGCACGATGGCGCATCTACGCCTTTGCGAGCGAGGCCGACGCCTCTGGGCCAGGCTCTGCGATGCACCAGCTGGCCGATTGGCTGCAACACAACCCCCAGTCTCCCGTGGTGCGATACACCCGCCCTGGCGAAGACATCGATGCTGTGATCGACGTGCGGGCCATCTTTGCACAAACCTTTGATCAGTTGGCCTACGAGACCATGCCCGAGTTTTTCAAACCCAAAACCGGCAAGCTCGGACTACAAGATCACGAAAAAATCTTTTGCGTCGATCACAAAGGCCAGGGTGACATCTACACCATGCGCGGCATCGATCGTGAACGCGGGTGCATGATCATTGTGCGCCCGGATCAATACGTGGCCAACGTCTTACCGCTGAACGCCTACCAAGAACTGAGCGCCTATTTCACCCATGTCTTTCAGTGACACCCAGGCCACCCACGCACTGCCACCCACACGCCACCTGTCAATCGAGACGGCGTGAAAAAAAGCCCAGCTCAGCTGGGCTTTTTGATGTCTCGGAGGCCATCGATGATGGCTATAAGGCCAAGAGGCGCCCAATGCGCCACCATGGCCGGACGTGAGAGTGTCTACCCATCAACGGCCCGCCAACCAATCGGCACCGCGCTGATAGAGCCGCTCCACCTCTTCGCCTTTGAGCTGAGGCATATCCATCTTGACCTGATAGCCGATACCAGTCTGAATGTAGGCCAAGTGCTTGTAGCCTTCTGGCATGGACGCGAGCCGCTTCGCATCAAGCGCCAAGACGGCAGCCGGATCGATGGGGTCAATGCGGTCTTTCTCGTAAATGGGCTGGCGCAACACCAAACCCCAGCGGCCATCGCGTCGCTCAAAGAAATCGTAAAACCGACCGGTACAGACCACGTCGCACAACACTTCGTGAACTGGGCCCCGCTGAGAGATCGTCATCTTGGTCTGCGCAATGGCGCGATCGCCGCGAATCTCCACCGATGTGCCACCCAAGAAATGCAAGATGCTGACGCCGCGATTCCAGCCCTCAATGGTGACTCGAATGAACTCCTCGTGGTGTCCCTGAAACCAGGTGGCCATCATCACGCCATCGTCGTGCCACACCGTGCGAAAGCGTTCCCAATCGCCGGCATCCCGCCACACCGCCCAGTTCTCCACCAGCTGACGGATGGTCAGCTCATCATTCCATTTGTCCCAAGTTGCGTTCATCCTGTGCCCTTCAAGCCGAAGCCACTTATTCGTCCAATAACCCGCAGGTGATCGCAGTGCCGTTGCCGCGCCCTTGCCTGCCCTTGCCTGCTGGCGCAACGGCTAGGCGGACGCGTTGCTGGCCGTCGGGCGCTGGCGCATTGAAATCACCAGAGGCAAACAGCCCACGCACGCCGCCGCCAAACTGATCCAGGACCCACCGGGCACCAAATCGTGTGGCATCAGCGTGAGCAAGCCAGCCGCCCCAATACCTAGACGCCAACTCATCCGCAATGCGCTTTGGAAATAGCCGCTCACCGCCACCGACATCATTAGCACACCCAATACCGCAAACGACACATCCATGGCCACAATCAGCGGTGAACCTTTGAGAATCAAACTCGGCGACAGCGCAAACAAAAACGGCACCACATACGCAGGCCAGCCAAAGCGCACCGACGCCAGGCCGGTGCGCATCGGGTTGGCCCCCGCAATCCCTGCGGCGGCAAATGCCGCCACCGCCACGGGCGGGGTGATCATCGACATCATGCCGAAATACAGCACAAACAAATGCGCCGCAATGCGATCGACGCCCAGCTCGACCAGCGCCGGTGCCACCAGGGTCGCCAGCAACACGTAGACGCCTAGGGTTGGCAAACCCATGCCCAGAATCACACACACCACAGCAGACATCAACAGCAACGCGATCTTGCTGCCGCCACCCAACTGGACGAGCGCATAGGTTAGGTTGAAGCTCAGGCCGGTCATGTTCAGTACGCCAATGACCATGCCCGCCGCGGCACAAATCAAAATCAAATCCATAGAGCCACGACCCGACTGACCAATCGCGCTCCACAGCAAACCGAGCTTGGGCTTCTCGCCCTGATAGCCCCAAATCATCGACGACACCAGCACGGCGCCGGTGGCCGCCAAAGCGGATTTTGCGGGCTGCCAATTGAATGCAAACAACGTCAAAATCAGCACCGCAAACGCCAGCACGAAGTGCCAGCCAGACCGAATGTCTTTCCACTGCGGGCGTTGCGCTTTAGGCACAGGCGCAATGTCGTACTTGACCGCTTCCAGGTGGGCCTGAACGAACAGGGCCACGTAATACAACAGGCCTGGCACCAACGCGGCCATCGCCACGGTGGAATAAGGCACATACAAAAACTCGGCCATCAAAAAAGCGGCCGCCCCCATCACCGGTGGCAACAACTGCCCGCCAGTCGAGGCGACGGCTTCGATCGCTGCGGCCTTGTGCGCGGGATAACCGCTGCGCTTGATCATGGGGATGGTGACCACGCCAGTGGACATCACATTGGCCACCGCGCTGCCCGAGATCGAGCCAAAGATTGCTGAGGCAATCACGGCAATCTTCATCGCTCCTCCGCGCAGGCCTCCCATCAGCAAGAGCGAGACGTCAGTGAAAAACTTGGCGCCGCCCACGCGGTTCAGCGTCACTCCGAACAACACAAAGGCAATCACCACCGTGCAGGCAATCTGCAACGGGATCCCAAGAATGCCATTGGCGTCCAGCGACAAATACGAGGCGATCTTGTCCCAAGGCTGTGCGCGACCCGCCAATCGACCGGGCATGAGATGCCCCGCCATCGCATAGGCGATGAAACACAACACCACGATGAACAAGGTCCAGCCGACTGTGCGCCGCAATGCCTCCAGGGCAAGCGGCAGCATGATCACCCCAATCGCCACGGCCTGGGGTGGGCGCAGCAGCACCAAATCAACCAGATTCGGATACCGCCACGCCATGAACACGCCGCAACCCAACACCACCACAGCCGCCAGCACGTCATACCAAGGGGGTGGCCCTTGGTGGGCCTGACCGCGGGCATCCCGCAAGATAAAAGCCAACGCCACAGATATCGCCAACACCAGCGACAGCAACTGCGCTGGATAAAAGGCCATGCCCAATGTTCTGGGAATATCCAGCGACCAAGCGGCAGCCAAGACAACAATGGCGGCAGCCAAGCCCGACGTCCCGATGGCAAAAAAGCCAGTCGCCGGGGTCGACAGGTCTTCGCTGTCGGCTTTATCTGCGGGGGTGTGGGTCATGATGTTGGGCGAGCCTTATTCTTTCCAGAGGCCAACTTCTTTGTAGAACTTGATGGCACCGGGGTGATAAGGCACACCACCGTTGGGACCCACCATTTCGCTGGGCTTGAACAAACGGAAAGGCGGCAACAACTCGCCCAACTTCTTGGGGTTGTTGTACATCGCTTTGGCCACGGCGTAAGCCGCATCGTCTGACATCTTTTCACCAGCGGCGATGGCCTGGGGGTAAGTCAACATCCAGGTGGGTTCATTCACACCGGGACCCGCTGCGGGGCCAGGTTGAACCAGCGTGGCGTAGCCCACGGGCCAGTGTTTGCGAATCTTGTCATCTGTGTCCGCTTGCTTGACGATTTTCAGCGCGCGGATGCCACCGACCGAAGCGTCAGCCTCGCGTACTTTGCCCGCCCCGATGGCGAACATGAAGGCATCAGCCGCACCCGTCATGAATGCATTGGCACCTCCCACCACGCTGGGCACAGGCACAGGCTTCATGTCTGACTCCGCCATGTCTGCCGTGGCGTACATCGCCGCATTTTGTGGATTGATGGTCTTTTGGGCCGTGTACCCAGAGGTCATGCGTTTGCCTTTGAGATCCGCAACGGTTTGCATATCGCTGTCGGCGCGCACAAAAATCGCCACCCGCAATGGGTAGTGCAAGGCCAGCAAGCGAAGGCCCTTGTTGGCGCGCCCGGCAAACCACGCCTCGCCTTTGTAGGCATAGCTCAGTTCCTGCAGGTTCACTGGGCCCATATCGAATTCACCCGAGCTCACCAATGGCAAAAACTGATTGGGGCTTGTCGCAGGTTGAACCGTGGCGTTGACGCCGGACTCATTCAAGACCTTGGCAATGGCCACGCCAATGCTGTGGTAAATCGCGCCAGGGTTGGAGGTTGCGATGGTGATTTGCTGCGCGTGAGCAGCGGTGAACGCTGCGCTCAATGCGACCACAGCGGCAAGTTTCTGAAAGCGTTTCATTTTGTCTCCTTGGTGTCTTAGCCCTTTAGCACAGGCGTCACCATAATAGCCACCGAGCTTC
This sequence comes from Pseudomonadota bacterium, assembly GCA_041164205.1. Lineage (GTDB taxonomy): Bacteria > Pseudomonadota > Gammaproteobacteria > Burkholderiales > Burkholderiaceae_C > RS62. The sequence goes on along the minus strand of JBEAPX010000043.1, from coordinate 754 downwards.
ATTGCGCAAGCCGCCTAGGCGACGCGTCACACACAAGGAATATTGGTTTATGTCCTCTCACGACTCGCAACCCAACGGGGCCCAAGCCATCGCCACGGCTGCCACACAACTGCTGCAACAACTCAAGCGCGAAGGCATCCACCACCTATTGGCCAACGCTGGCACCGACTTTCCCTCGATCATCGAGGCGCTGAGCACAGACAACGGCTCTGGATCGATGCCCACGGCGCTGGCCATTCACCACGAGAACGTGGCGGTGGGCATGGCGCACGGTTATTACCTGGCCAGTGGTCGCCTGGCTGCCGTCATGGTGCACGTCAACGTCGGGCTGGCGAATTGCACCATGGGTGCGCTCAACGCCGCGTCGTCCCAAGTGCCGGTCTTGCTGATGTCAGGACGCACGCCCATCACCGAAGGGGGGCGGCACGGCAGCCGCCTGCTGCCCATCCACTGGGGGCAAGAGATGTTTGACCAAGCCGCCATGGTGCGCGAAGCCACCAAGTGGGAGTACGAATTGCGCTACCCCGAACAAGCCGCCGCCGTGGTGCACCGCGCCGTGTCGGTGGCCACCGCCGCGCCACCTGGACCGGTCTACCTGAGTTTGCCCAGAGAAGGCCTGGCCGAGCCCGTCCAGATCGCCACGCGCCCCTTGGTCCAGAGCACACCACACGCCGCCGCACCCAACCCGATCGCTGTCCAACAAGCGGCGGACCTGTTGGCTGCGGCCAAGCGCCCAGTCGTGGTGGTGCAGCGC
>JBEAPX010000042.1:0-12824 GCA_041164205.1 Pseudomonadota bacterium | reverse complement strand
CCTTCGACAATGCCGCGAACCGTTTTGCCGCCAATCATGATGTCTCGCACATCGACCACCAACTCGCTGCCGGCGGATGCGCCGCCAACAAAGCCGCAGACCCCTTGAGGTCTCAGACACTCTACTGCTTGACGCAACACTGTCATGTTGGCAGTGGTGTCTAGGCTGCAGTGCGCACCGGCGCCTGTGATGGATTTGATCTCGGACACGATGTCTGGACACTGATCGCCGCGTATGGTGTGGGTTGCGCCGACTTGTTTGGCCATCTCCAAGCGGCTGTCTTTGAGGTCTACTGCGATGATCTGCCGCGCTTTCATGGCGGTTGCGGCCATCACAGCGGCCAAACCGACCGAACCCACGCCAAACACAACGATGGCCTGTGATGTCTTCGGTTGCAAGACATTGAGCACTGCCCCTGCACCGGTTTGGAAGCCACAGCCCAGCGGGCCAAACATCTCTAAGTCATGGTCGTCGTCCATTTTGATGGCATTGCGCTCATGACAGACCGAGTAAGTGGCAAATGACGATTGACCGAAAAATGCGTGGCGCACCGGTCCCGATGGACCCTGCCATGCAGTGGTGCCATCAGGGCGTTGGGCCAGAAAATTGTGGTTGATGAAATCGTGGCAGTACGAGGGCTGGTGTGCTTCACAGCTTTCGCAGTGACCACAGGCGTCAAAGCTGAGCACCACAGGGTCGCCCACCCGAAGGTGCTTCACTTGTGATCCCACGGCATACACGTAGCCTGCGCCTTCGTGGCCCAACACCACTGGCTTGTCGACCATGAAGGGACGCCCCATGAATGAGATATCGGTGTGACACACCCCGGTGGCCAGCAATTTCACCAACACTTCGTCATCGCGCAAATCCTTGAGAGTCAGGGTCTCCATCGAAAATTGCCCGCCGGCGTGGTGCAATACCGCGGCCTGCGCGGTGAGTTCATGGAAGGCGTTCGGGTTGAGTGGCGTATTCAAAGTGAGGCTCCGGATAGATGGTGTCGGCCTATGGCGCGATGAGGTGCAAGACTGCACGGGCCATTTTGGAAACAGCCGGCGCCATTTGTCTGTCGCCGATGCGCCGCCCGCGCGTCTCCTCAGTGCCGTGCGGCGTGCGCTTTCTATCTGGATCAATAGCCTGGCTGACCTGCCAGCTCTTGCGCTGTGGCGATCAGTTGATCGGCGAATAGCTTCGCCGCGCGCGTCAGCGGCCGATCCTTGACGTGCACCAAGGCGATGTTGTTGATGGCCAGCTCATCGCTCACGTCAACCGCCACCAAATCCTCCATGCCGTGGCCGGCTCTTAGCACGTGCGCCGGCAGCATGGTCAAGAAATGCCCGCCAGAAAGCAGTGCCAACACGGTGGCGATGGTTTGACATTCGATGCCAATGTGTGGCGTTTTGAGCCCTGCGGTTTGGAACACCCTGTCTAGGTAAATGCTCTTGCCCCGGTTGCTCCCGATGCGAATCCACGGGGCGTCGATCAGCGCTTCGAGCGATTTGGCCTTGGCGTAAGGCGAAGACTTGTGTGCCAACACGGTCATCTTGACGCCCAGCAGCCGTTTGATGGTGAACTCATGGCTGGGAATCTCAGCGTAGGTTGGCGTCACGGCCAGGTCAATGCTGCCTTCGCGCAGCAGGTCAATGGTGTAGGGCGGCAGGGTCTCCCGGACGTAGATCGATATGTCAGGGTAGGCATCGTGAAATGCACGAATCGCCCTTGGCCCCAGTTCCGTAATGGCCGCCGGTGCCAAGTTGATGCGCACCTTGCCCTCCATCTTGTCTCGCAGCTGCGTCATGTCCTCTTGGACTTTGCGCATTTCGTCGCTCATCACCAGCGCCCGTTTGTAGAGCGCCTTGCCATAAGGCGTGACGATGACGCCCCGGGTGCCACGCTGCAACAGGCTGGCGTTGACTTCGCCCTCGAGCTGTTTGATCGCTTTGGAGAGGCTGGGTTGGGACCAGCCCAAATCGCGCGCGGCGGCGTGGATGCTGCCGGTTTCCACCACCTTAATGAATGCTTCTAGGGTGTTGATTTTCATGGGTTCTGCGGGCGGAGGCTGGACGCTATTTGAGGAAATAGGCAGGGTGCTTTGGTGATTCTATATTCGAATCACACTATTTGTTTTTATATCTTGTGGCATCACTTGAGTGACCCTACAGTCTAAAAACATCAATCACACTCGGCTCCAACGATGCAGACGTTCGTACGGGGCGATCGAAGTGGAGGGGACAGCATTCATGTGGGCAAAAAATCTTTGGTATGTGGCCGCGTGGGACGAGGAGATCCCGGCCGACGGCTTGTTGGCCAGGATACTGTTGAACCAGCCCATCGTGTTCTACCGCGACGAGCAAGGGCAGGTGGTCGCTCTAGAAGACCGTTGCTGCCACCGGGCCGCACCCTTGTCTAAAGGCCGCAAAGAAGGCAATTGTCTGCGCTGCATGTACCACGGCCTGAAGTTCGACCCGACAGGCGCTTGTGTGGAGATTCCCGGGCAAGAGACCATTCCGGCCAAAGCGCGCGTCATCAGTTATCCCGTGGTGGAGCGCAACCGCCTGGTGTGGATTTGGATGGGCGACGCAGAGCAAGCCAATCCCGATCAAATCACAGATTTCTTTTGGCATGACTCGCCCGATTGGCGAATGAAGCCCGGCTACATCCATTACGACGCGGCCTACGAGCTGGTGATCGACAACCTGCTGGATTTCACCCACCTGGCTTGGGTGCACCCGACCACCTTGGGCACGCAAAGTGCTGCCGATTTGAAGCCTGAAATTGTGCGCAACGGGGAAGGCAACGGGTCTTTGCAGATCACGCGGTGGTACCTCAACGATGAGATGCCGGCGTTGCACGCCAAAGTAGCGACCTTCGGCAACCCCGTGGATCGCTGGCAGATCTACGAATGGTCGCCACCGGCGCTCTTGCGCATGGATGCCGGCTCTGCGCCGGCGGGCACGGGCGCTCCCGATGGCCGGCGTGTGGCAGAGGCGGTGCAGTTTCGCCACACCTCGATCCAGACGCCCGAGACGGACACGACTTGCCACTATTGGTTCTGCCAAGCGCGCAATTTCGCGTTGGACAACGAGGCCATGACAGAGCAAATTTTTGACAATGTGGTGGTTGCGTTCGAAGAGGACCGCACCATGATCGAGGCTCAGCAGAAAGTGATTTCACAGGTGCCCGATCGGCCCATGATTCCCATCGCAGCGGATGCAGGTTTAAGCCAAGCGCGTTGGCTACTGGACCGCTTGATTCAGGCCGAGCAGCGAGCCGCGCAGGGAGAGGCGTGATGCCATTGAGCGTCAAAGTGGTCGCCAAGCTGGCATTGGCACGCGATATCGTCGCTTTGCGGCTGGCGCCGCAAGACAGCGTGCACAAGCTCGAGCCGTTTCAGGCGGGCTCTCACATCGACTTGCATCTGCCCAACGGCCTGGTGCGCCAGTACTCTTTAACGCAGCACGCACCCCAGGCTGCCCCCGCTTATTACGAGGTCGCCATCGCGCGCGACGCCCATAGCCGAGGCGGGTCGATCGCGGCACATGACCAATTGCGTGTGGGCAGCGTGCTGCAAGTCGGTGCGCCTCGCAACCTTTTTGCCCTTGATGCAACCCATAAACGGGTGTTGTTGCTGGCCGGGGGTATCGGCGTGACGCCGCTGTATGCGATGGCGCAGGCTTTGGTTGCAGCGGGTGACTGCGAGGTGGAGATGGTGCTTTGCGCCCGTTCAGTTTCGCGGATGGCTTACTTGGACGAGTTGAAGCAACTCCTGGGTAAGCGTCTCACGCTCCATGCCGATGATGAGGCAGGCGGGCCGCTGGATGTGGCGGGGTTGCTCGCGAGTCAGGCGTGGGATGGCGTCTATGCCTGTGGTCCCGCGCCGATGTTGGACGCCATCGAGGCCGCCACGGCCAGCTGGCCTCAAGGGCAGGTCCGCATGGAGCGATTCACGGCGGTGGTGGACCCCGATGCCGCTTCGGATGCATTTGACATCGAGCTCAGTGCCAGCGGCTTGTCCGCGCACGTTGAAGGCCACGAGTCGATCCTAGATGTGATTGAACGCCTGGGGGTGGCTCACCCCTATGCCTGTCGGGAAGGACTTTGCGGCACGTGCGAATGCAAGGTTCTGAGCGGGGACATTGATCACCGGTGTGCGGTGCTCACGCAAGCTGAGAAGGACAGTCAGTCGAGCATGATGCTGTGCGTCTCAAGGAGTGCGGGCGGCACATTGGTCTTGGATTTGTAAGGAAAGCCTCATGCAATTGAATCAAAAAATCGCCATCGTCACGGGTGCGGCCTCTGGCTTTGGTGCCGCCACTGCCCAACGCATGGCGCTCGCGGGAGCATCCGTGGTGGTAGCCGATTTGAACGAGGCGGGGGCCACCCAAGTGGCTGCCGCGCTCGAGGCCAAGGGCACGCGTGCCATTGCCGTGCGTTGCGATGTCAGCCAACAAGCGGACTTTCAGGGCTTGGTGGATCAAACGCTCGCGGCATTCGGCCGAGTCGACATCTTGGTGAACAACGCAGGGACCACCCACCGCAACAAGCCTGCACTGGACGTGACCGAAGAGGAGTTTGACCGCGTGTTTCGTGTCAATGTCAAAAGCATCTATTGGGCAGCCCAGTGCGTGTTGCCGGTGATGGTCAAACAAGGCGGGGGCTGCATGGTCAACGTGGCATCCGCCACCGCTGGGCGGCCAGGTCCTGGCTTGCTTTGGTACGGTTCGACCAAGGCCGCCATGTTGAACTTGACCAAGGGATTGGCCTTGGACTTTGCCAAGTCTGGTATTCGGGTCAATGCGGTGAACCCCATGATTGGGGAAACTGCGATGTTGGCTGACTTCATGGGGATGGAGGACACGCCGGCCAATCGGGAAAAGTTCCTCGCCCGCATTCCACTGGGGCGCTTCACACAGCCGCACGACGTGGCCTCGGCGGTGACTTTTCTTGCCAGTGACGAGGCCAGCTATTTGACTGGCGTGTGCTTGGATGTGGATGGCGGAAGAGGCATTTGACCAGCCACATCAAGGAAAACCTGATATTGCAATCATCGCTTGTCGGTTAATGTATTCAACGGTTCGGTGCCGTCAAAGTGGCCGGACCCCGCAGAGGTAGAAGGGACAGAGGTTTTGACGAATTTCATTTTTATAGTGGCAGATGATTTGGGCTACGCTGACTTGGGCTGCTACGGCGGGCGCTCTCATTGTTCGCCGACGTTGGATGCTTTGGCCGCCAACGGCCTGCGTTACGTCAATGGCTACTCCAATTCTCCCGTGTGTTCGCCCACCCGATTTGCGATGGCCACTGGCCGCTACCAGTATTGGATTCGCGGCGCCAGTGAGGAGCCTATGGCGGGCAAGGCCCGAAACAATCCCGAGATGGGTCTGTTCCCTGAGGTCCCCACCATTGCTTCGATGCTGAAGGAGCAGGGGTACCACACAGCCCTGATTGGCAAGTGGCATTTGGGATTTCGTCCCTACTTCGGCCCAGAAAAAAGCGGCTACATGCACCACTTTGGCCCCATGTCAGGCGGCGTGAGTTACTACGGTCACAACGCTCGCAGCCCTGAGTCTGACTTGGAACTGGATGGCCAGCCCTTTGATGAGCCTGGCTACCTCACGGACTTGATCTCTCAGCGGGCGGTCAATTACGTCAAGGAGCGCGCAGCCCAAAAGCAACCGTTCTTGCTGAGCCTGCACTACACGGCACCGCATTGGCCCTGGGAGACTCGCGCCCAAGGCAAGATTGACCCCGAGGTCTGCAAAGACATTGCACACTTGGACGGCGGCAGTGTCGAGATTTATCAAACCATGATCCGAGAGATGGACGAGGGCATTGGTTGGGTAGTGGATGCATTGAGAGAAACCGGGCAGCTTGAAGACACTTTGATTGTCTTCACCAGCGACAACGGCGGCGAGCGTTTCTCTGACAACTGGCCCTTGGTGGGGGGCAAGATGGATTTGACGGAGGGCGGCATTCGGGTGCCTTACATCGTCCATTGGCCCAAAGGCATTCAGCAGCCCGGACGCACATCGACTCAGCATTGCTTGACGATGGACTGGACTGCCACGATTTTGGACATCGCTGGCGTGACGCCTCCGGCCCATCATCCGCTGGATGGCGTGTCCATGGTTCCTACCCTGCAATCGGTGGGAGCGGAATTCGAACGCCCGATGTTTTGGCGCATGAAGCACAACGACCAACGGGCCTACCGCTTGGGCGATTGGAAGTACCTCAAGATCAATGAGTTCGAGTACTTGTTCAATATTTCAGTGGACGCCCGAGAGCGCGCCAACCAAGCCAAGCGACAACCCGAGCGCCTGGCCGCCATGCGCCAGACCTATGAGCAGTGGGCTTTGGGTGTGCCCCCCATTCCAGAAGACGCCAATGTGAGTCTGGTGTATTCGCTGGCCGATATGCCAGCACGATGATTTTCCCTCTCGATTTCAAATAAAGGAGACAACCATGAAATCACCATTCAAATCACTCAGCCTGATCGCTGCCTGCGCCTTGGCGTCGGTGAGCGTGCACGCGCAGGTCAACCTGACAGCTGAGACTTCATCCAAGGGCAGTATTCCTCACTACGTGGTGTCGCACCTGGCCGAGGTGGCCAGCGCTGCCAAGGTCGCCAACTTGCAAGTGGCCGAAGGCCAAACCTTGACCAATTCGCTGCTGAACATCGCTGAAGGCAAGTCCGACGTCTCTGCAGCGCCATTGATTCTGCCTTTCATGATGTCCAAGGGCGTGGGTCCTTACAGCGCTCTGGGCAAAGAGAAGGGTGCGGCCATGGCTGGCAATTTGCGGGCCTTGTATCCGTACAACTCGGGCGGCTACTTCATGTTGGCCTTTGATAGCAAAGGCTTCAAAGGCTGGGAAGACCTCAAGGGCAAAACCGTCTACAACGGTCCTCCACGTGGCGCAGCACTGACCAACGCGCGCCAAGCCATGACCATGAACACTGGCATGACCGACGGCAAAGAGTACAAAGGTCTGCAAGCCAACTGGGATGCGGTGGACGCCATGTTGGTGGACGGTTCGGCAGACGCCTATGTGTTGCCATTGACCATGCCTCACGCTCGCATCTCAGTGATGCAAGCCGCTGGCAAAGTGGCGCTCTACTCCAGCTCTAAAGCAGCCATGGAGAGTGAAGTGGGCAAGAAGATGCTGTCATTGCCCGGCAACATTCCCATCGTCTTGAAGAAAGAAGACACCGGCTACGCCAACGACCCCAATGTTCGCTTAGTTTCCGAGGATGGGTATATGCGTGGTTTGGGTACCGCGTTTGCGGATGTGGTCAACAAAGATATGTCGTTTGACCTGGCCAAAGCCCTGACTGCTGCGCACATCAAGACCCTCAATGCATTGAAGGCCAAAGCGCCCGCCTTGAAGAACATTGGCTTGGCTGAAATGGACCCTTCCAAGTCCAGCTTCTGCGGGATGTCGCCTTTGAAGTACCACCCCGGCGCAGTGGCGGCCTGGAAGGAAGCGGGTTACACCATTCCGGCGTGTGCCCAGTAATCTGTGAACGGTGAGCCTGCGCGGCGCGCAGGCCCAAAGCCAGTTCCCCCCGTCTCAGTCCCTTGAGGCGAACGGGGGGAACTTCTCCATTGAGTTGATCCCATCAGACATGTCCGAACCTACAAAACACATTTCCACGGCCCAATCGATTGGCGAGCGCTATGCTGCCGCGATTGGTTTGATTTTGGTTGTGGTCGGGATGTTGCATTCGATGCCCACCATTCCGGGCTTGGATGCTTGGGTCGCCGGGCTTGCGAGTGACTCGCACTTCGTGATCCGCAAGTTTCCCTACGAATATTTTTACCCTATTGCCTTCGGCTTGATGATGGCGGTGGTGGTGTTCAAACACTCTTTTTACCGCTCGGCTTCGCCGTCGAACCCTCGCGCCAGAGCCTTTGGTCTCGCCGTCGACGTGGCCTTTGCCATCGCGACAGTGATGGTCATATTTGCCTACTGGACGGAGATCGATTCGGTGTGCGCTGTTGACCTGATCACCGGAGAGCGCCAGGCTCTGATTGCCAAAGCCTTGGAGGCCGAGCGCGCATTTGCTGAAAGCATGGGGCTGCCCGCACCAACCACGGTGGACGATCCGGCTTGTATCAACACCACGGGTGTCTGGCTGTTTGCGATCATGGCGTTCGCCATTGCGATGTTCCTTTACTACAACGTCAAAGTGTGGGGCTTGCCGTTGGTGATGGTCGCGATTGTGATGGCGCTGTATGTGTTGGTCACCGTCATGATTTGGTACTTCGTTGGCCCCGATGGCATGTCCAAGTACTTGGTGACCAAGCTGGGCGGAGAACCCCGTTCGTTGATCGATGGCGTTCCCAACGTGCGTGATATTTTGACGAATAACGGCAAGGGCTTGTTGGGACAGTTCATGACCGTGCTGCTCAGCACCGTGTTTCCCTACATTGTGTTGGGCTCTTTGTTTGGCGTGTCCGCTGGTGGGCAATCGCTGATCAAGCTGGCCTTTTTGTGGACTCGCCATTTGCGTGGTGGCCCTGCCCATGCCGCCATTGTGAGCTCGGCCCTGTTTGGAACGATTTCAGGCGGCCCGGTCACCAATGTGATGGCCACGGGCGTGTTGACAATCCCCATGATGATCAAGCGTGGTTTCGATCGCACTTTTTCAGGTGGTGTGGAGGCTGCCGCCTCATCGGGTGGACAAATCATGCCGCCCGTGATGGGGGTGGCGGCGTTCGTGTTGTCTGCGCTGACCATCGTGCCCTACAACGATGTCATCGTCGCCGCAATTTTGCCGGCGATTGCGTACTTTGGTGCTTTGTTTTTGACCGCGATGTTTCAAGCGCGCAAGCAAGGCATCCAAGCCTACGGCAAGATCGAGCCCTTCATGGTGCTCACCCGTGAGGACCGCACCAACTTGGTCATGATCTTCGCGCCCATTGTGCTCATTTTGGTGACTTTGCTGACGCCGAAGGAAGCCATTGGCTGTGGTTGGATCGGTGCCGCAATGGGAGCCAAGCAAACGCTTGTCGAGGGTGCCTGTCACACCTCCAACTTGCCTTGGGTGTTGGAGCTGGTTCAAAACAGTGCGGGAGATGCGGGTTCGGCAGGCTGGTGGGCTTGTGTGTTGCTGGTGGTCTTGTTCTTTTTAGATAAAAACATCCGGTCGCAACCCCTCAAGTTGGTGGCCGCGCTTGCCGACGCTGGCATCATGATCAGCACGCTGTATTTGATGTTTTTGGCGGTTTCCATCATCGATTTTTCGTTCAACTTCACCGGCTTAACCGGCTATGTGGCTTTGGACATTGTTGAATGGTTAAAAAGTTTCAATGAGGAGTTGGCAGCAGGTGGCGTCTACCTGTTCCTTGCCTTGTTGGTGACCATGTTCCTGGCGATCTTGCTGGGTATGGGGATGCCCACTGTGCCAGCGTACTTGAACGTCGCGCTGTTGATGGGGCCCCTGTTGGTGGGCCTGGGTATCGCGCAGTTCACCGCGCATATGTTCGTGTTTTATTTTGCGGTCGCTTCAGCGATCACACCGCCCGTGGCTGTGGCAGCCTTTGCGGCGTCAAGCATCACCAAGACCGACCCCATGGCAACGGGTTTTGCGGCCGTGCGCGCTGGCATTGTGATGTTTGTGATCCCGTTTGTATTCGCGTACTACCCGGAGCTGTTGGTGATAGAGGCGGCGCAAATTGATCCTTTGGCGCCTGCGACTGCCAAGACTTATTTGGCCGGCTATGACGGTCAAGTGCACTGGGGCGCGTTGCTGTTTTTGTGTGCGCGCATCGGGTTTGCGCTGTACCTCTTGGCCAGTATCTTGGCTTGGTTTGACCGCACACGCATCGGTGTTCTTGAATGGTGTTTGCGTTTGCTCGCTGCAGTGATGCTGGTGTTCAAAGACCCTGCGATTTTCGGTGCAGGTGCAGCCTTGGCAGTGGCGATATTGCTTTGGCACGCCGCGAAAGCCCGAAAAGAGCCGCCCGTGCCACCCGCGGCGCCCGTGATGGCGGCGTAAATCGAGTGATGTCTGAGGTCGTGTCTTGGGTTGCCCTGGATGTGTGGGCATACCCCGCAGGGATCGCGCTGTTGGCCTATGTGGTGCTGGGTGCGGTGGGCTTTGGCTCGGCGCTCATCTTTGTGCCCTTGATGGCGTGGCGTTTCCCGCTGCCTCTGGTGGTATCGGTTGCATTGATGCTCGACATCATCAGTTCGGCTTTTCACGCGTACTTGAACCGCAGCGAAGTGTTGTGGCGGCAGATTCCGCCCATTTTGCCCGCCGCGATTGTGGGGGCCGCACTCGGGATCGTGGTGCTGGCGTGGACCCGCGCCAGCGGCCTGTTGTTGGTTCTCGGCTTGTACATCACGTGGGTGGCTTGGCGCCAGGCGACGGGGCGCAAAGAATCGATGCAGTTCATCGGGCGCAGCACGCCTATGTCCGGTCTTTTGATCGGCCTGGTGCAAGTGCTCTTCGGCACGGCGGGTCCATTGGTGCTTTTGTGGCTGGGACAGCGCGGTGCGAGCCCACGGCAGTTGCGGGCGACCGTGCCCGCTGCGATGGTGATTTTTGCTTTGATTGCCCTGACCATGATGTTGGGCTCAGCGCAGGTGAGGGCAGATGAGCTCTTCGTATTTTTTGGGCATCTGTTGCCGGTTTCACTTTTTGGCGTGTGGGCCGGTCACCGGCTATCGCACCATTTGTCGCCGCCCTTCATGAAGCGCAGCATTGAGGGCTTGTTGCTGCTCAGCGGGGCCTCCTTGACCGTTAAGGGGTTACTGCTATTGATGGCGAGTTGATCGCTGGCTTCATCATTCGGTCATGTGCAGACCGATACCCGGTCGACGACCCGTCAAGGGTCGGATCAGACCAACTCACTGAGCGGGGTCAAGTCGTAGCCCGCGCCGATCAGGGCCTCGCGAAGAGACTGAGCTGTGGCCACTGCATGGGCATCATCGCCATGGACGCACACGCTGTGAATCGGTGACGGCAGGACTTCGCCAGATTGGGTGACGATGCCGCCGGCCTCCAGCATGGCCATGACGTGTTGGACACATTCGGTGGGGCCACTGACCATCGCGTTCGGTTGGCGCCGAGAGACCAGCTGCCCGTCGCTTTCATACCGGCGGTCCGCGTAAATTTCAAGCGCGGTGCGCAGGCCAAATGTTTGCCCTGCAACTGCCAACGCTGAGCACGCCGGCGCGAGCAAAATCAAATCAGGTGAACACCCTGCGATCGCCTCGGCAATCGTGTGGGCCATGTCCAGGTCCGTGCAGGCCATGTTGCTCAACGCCCCGTGTGGCTTCACGTGGGTCAATTCGCTCCCCGCCATTTTGGCCATGCATTGCATGGCGCCGACTTGGTAGGTCACCAAAGCCATCAATGCATCGGTTGGCAATTGCATCGGTTGCCGCCCAAAACCTTGGGCGTCATCAAATGAGGGGTGAGCCCCGAGCTCGACGCCGTGTTTGCGCGCCAGCCCCATGGTTTGGGCGATGTGCGCGGGATCGCTGGCATGAAATCCGCAGGCAATGTTCGCGCTGTTCACCACCCGGAGCATGGCATCGTCGTCCCCCATGAGCACGCCGTTGACCCATTCGCCAAGGTCTGAGTTGAGGTTGATGGGGATGCGTGGATGGGTCATTTGGCCTCCTTGGGCTCAGGGGTCAAAGCTGTGTTGCATCGACCGCGCCGCTGATGAGATTGTGCAGCTGAAGCGCTTGGTGGTCTATAAAACCGGGCTCTGAATAAGGCTGCAAGTGGTCCGCCCACGCGCGCCATTCGTCGCGGATGGCGTGCATGGCAGCGTGTGCCTGGGGCAGTGTCACGGGCGAAAAGCGAATCGGTGTGCCGGCTGGGCAATGCGCCAACAGCGGCAGGTCTGCGCTGATCACGACAGCGATTTTGGGATAGCCGCCCATGGTTTGACAGTCCGCCAGGAGCGCAATCGGTTGGCCGTCGGCTGGTACCTGGATTGTGCCCGGCGTGACGGCATCCGACACGATGTCGCGGTGGTCGGGACTGAGGTGATGGACAGGCTCGCCCTGCAGTCGCAGACCCATTCGATCTTGGGCGGCGCTCGCGGTCCAAGTGGTGCTCCAAAACTGGGCTTGGCTCTCGGCCGTGAAATGGTGGCACTGTGGCCCTGGCATGGCCCGGAGCATGACGGGGCCATTCAGCGGTGCAGGACGCCATGGCCTTGCCCGCAGTGCCCTGGAAGCCTGTAGCCCCGCGCCGGGGTCACCGTCAACGGCCAAAGGCGTGGATGGTGAGATTGGGTGGGTGGTCAACACATCTGCGATGGCAAGGGTCCGTGACAGAAGCCCTGGTGCATTCCATTTGGAAAAACTCGAACAACTGCCCATCAGGCTCGGGACATCCCATCCGGCCTGAATGGCGAGGTACGCGCAACCCTCTGTCACTGCCTGGATCTGCAACTCATCACCAGGAAAAAGGGTGGCGCTGGTCCACGGTAAAAATGGGTGCTGAGTGCCTGGGCCGCGTTGGATGTGGGCCGACGCTGTGCCACACAAGCCGACCAACAGCGGGCCGTCATCGCACCGCAGGCGAGGACCCAAGCCGCGCATCTCAAGGCAAGCCGCGGTACTCTCGTTGTGCACCAGCGCATTGGCGCAGCGGGCCATGTCTCGATCAAGGGCACCTGCCAAAGGCACGCCTTGCTGGCGAAAGCCAGGCCGGCCTTGGTCTTGGATCGTGTTGCCGATGCCCGCGTCGAGCACAGTGAGCTGGCCTCGGCGGGCACGCAAGGTACTCATGGCGCAACCCCAGAGGCGTAACGCCAACGCGAAGCAGGGTCTTGCATCAAGGCTTGGGTGATCTCTTCACA
>JBEAPX010000041.1:0-2949 GCA_041164205.1 Pseudomonadota bacterium | reverse complement strand
ATACGTGAGGCGCCCGCCAACCGGATCTTGGTCAGGGTGAACCAAGCCTTGCTCGCTGAGCCCAAAATCACCCTTCGGGTTGTGCTCGGGGTTGGGTACCAGCCAAATGTGCGCCAAGGCTTGGCTTTGGCGAAACTGTTGCACGCACTCCGATGTGAAGTGAAAGTCGGGGGCCCACACATCCGCCGCGCTCACCCAAAACACGTCTGGGAGCGTGGGCAATGCTCGCGCGATTCCCCCAGCGGTTTCCAGCGCGTGGCCGAAATCGGCCCCTTCGCGGGACCAATGTACCTGTGGTGTCGGCTCGCCGTTGTCGGTCTCAAGGTGCTCGAGCGCCGCTTCAATTTGCGAACCCAACCACGCCGTATTGACCCACACCTCTTTGACCTGAGCTTGGGCCAGGCGAGACAGGGTCCAGCCAAGCAGTGGCCGGCCGCGCACGCGCAGCAGCGGCTTGGGCGTGGTGTCTGTCAGGGGTCGCATCCGCTCCCCGCGGCCAGCAGCCAATAAAAAGGCGGAGGTGTTCATTGCCTAGCATTCTCTCTGATTTGGTGCCCATCAGTTTGCGGTCAGCCACGCCGCTAAAATCGGTGGTTCGGCTGCCGCTAAGTCCAGTGCGGTCGACCCTCCATTTCCACCCAACTTCGACCCCAATATGTCCCAACCTCAACACATGGCCAATGCCATTCGCGCTCTTGCAATGGATGCCGTCCAACAAGCCAAATCCGGTCACCCTGGTGCGCCAATGGGCATGGCAGATATCGCCGTCGCTTTGTGGGCGCGGCACTTGCAACACAACCCATCGGACCCCCAATGGATGAACCGAGACCGATTCGTGCTGTCCAATGGCCACGGCTCCATGCTGATCTATGCGCTGTTGCACTTGACTGGGTATGACTTGCCGATCGAGGAGTTGAAAAACTTTCGCCAGCTGCATAGCAAGACACCGGGGCACCCAGAAGTTGGCATCACGCCTGGTGTAGAGACCACCACAGGCCCCTTGGGTCAGGGGATCACCAACGCCGTGGGTATGGCGCTGGCCGAAAAGATGCTGGCTGCCGAATTCAATCGCGACGGCCATGCAGTCGTTGACCATCACACCTATGTGTTTCTCGGAGACGGTTGTTTGATGGAGGGCGTGAGCCACGAAGCGTGCGCGCTGGCGGGAGCGTGGAAGCTGAACAAGCTGATCGCTCTATACGATGACAATGGCATTTCCATTGATGGTCAGGTCGCACCCTGGTTCGGCGACGACACGCCCGCCCGGTTCAAGGCCTATGGCTGGCAGGTCATCGGACCCGTTGATGGCCATGACATCGAGGCTGTTGACCGCGCCATCGCGGACGCCAAGCACAGCGCCGATCGCCCAACATTGATCGTGTGCAAAACCGAAATTGGCAAGGGCTCGCCCAACCGCGCAGGTACAGCCAAAGCCCACGGTGAGCCCCTCGGTGGCGATGAAATTGCGTTGACCCGAGCAGCGCTCAATTGGCCCTATGCCCCCTTTGAAATCCCGGCGGACGTGTACGCTGCTTGGGACGGCAAGCCACGCGGCAAGGCTGCGCAATCGGCGTGGCAGAAGAAATTCGATGCTTATGCCAAGAAATTCCCCGCGCAAGCCGCTGAATTGAAGCGCCGCATGGCGGGTGATTTGCCTGCCGATTTTCAACAGATCGCCCTGGACGCCATCATTGCCGCGCACAGCGCCCACGAGACTGTGGCCTCACGCAAGGCGTCGCAGCTGGCGCTGAACGCCTTCACCGCCGCATTGCCAGAAATGCTCGGCGGTTCTGCCGATTTGACAGGTTCTAACTTAACCAACACCCCCTCGACCCCTGCGTTCCGCGTGGACGTTGCTGGCGATGTGGTGCGCACTGAGTCGGGTCAAATCGGTCGCCACATTAACTACGGCGTGCGCGAATTCGGCATGGCCGCCATCATGAATGGCGTGGCTTTGCACGGCGGCTACATTCCATACGGCGGAACGTTTTTGACCTTCAGCGACTACAGTCGCAACGCCATCCGCATGGCCGCGTTGATGAAGCAACGCGTGATCCATGTCTTCACGCATGACTCGATTGGGTTGGGTGAAGATGGCCCAACCCACCAGTCCATCGAGCACGTACCGAGCTTGCGATTGATTCCCAATGTCGATGTATGGCGCCCTGCCGACACGACCGAAACCACCATCGCCTGGGCGACTGCGCTGCAAAACAAAGACAAACCGACGGTGCTCGCGCTGTCTCGCCAAAACCTGCCTTACTTGCCGAAGAGCGATTTGTCTGAGATCAGCAAAGGTGCGTATGTGTTGGCTGAGCCGAGTGAAGTGGGCCTCAAGAAAAAGGCCCAAGCTGTGCTGATCGCGACCGGTTCAGAAGTCGACTTGGCGATGAAGGCGCAGGCAGAGCTGGCCGCTCGCGGCATCGCGGTACGCGTGGTTTCCATGCCCTCAACGACGACCTTTGATCGCCAAAGTGTCGCCTATAAGAAATCTGTGCTGCCCGCTGGCTTGCCTCGCGTGGCCGTGGAAATGGGGTCCACTGACTTGTGGTGGAAGTACGGTTGCGCGGCTGTCGTGGGCATCGATACCTTCGGCGAGTCTGCACCGGCGCCAGTGCTCTTTGAGCACTTTGGATTCACGCCGAAAAACGTTGCGGACACAGTCCAGGTGGTGTTGTCTCGCTGAGTGATGGCGTGCACGCGCACTTGGGCGCGTGCCGATCGGTTTTCAATTTTTAGGAGTATGTGACATGAGCATCAAAATTGGCATCAATGGATTTGGACGAATTGGTCGCATGGTGTTTCGAGCGGCTGTGCAGAATTTTGACGACATTGAGGTGGTTGGCATCAATGATTTGCTGGAGCCCGATTACTTGGCCTATATGCTCAAGTACGACAGCGTGCATGGTCGCTTCAAGGGCGAAGTGAGCGTGAGTGGCAACGACTTGA
>JBEAPX010000040.1:0-4322 GCA_041164205.1 Pseudomonadota bacterium | reverse complement strand
CTCGTAACTTTTGAGGCGAATTTCTACAATAGGGCACGCTTTTGGGGTTACCGCCCCAACACATGATTTCAACCAACGCCGCTCATCCCGCGGGTGATTGGTTAAACGACGGGTTTCGATAGCGACTTGGGTTCCTTGTTTGAGCTGAATCTAGGTTGTTACCGAAGTTCGTTTTTTTATTTTTGGAGCCCTCATGTCAAACCAAGCACCTGATTTCGTGCGCCACACCGGACTGATCCAATGGGTCACCCAAATGGCCGACCTTTGCAAACCCGATCGCATCGAATGGTGTGACGGCAGCACCGAAGAGTACGACCGCTTGTGCGAACAAATGGTCCAAGCAGGTACGTTGCGTCGCCTCAACCCTGCCAAACGCGCCAACTCTTACCTGGCGTGGTCAGACCCATCTGACGTGGCCCGAGTGGAAGACCGCACCTACATCTGCAGCGCCAAAAAAGAGGACGCCGGCCCCACCAACAATTGGATGGACCCAGCGGAAATGCGCGCCACGCTCAACCCGCTGTTTGACGGCTGTATGCGCGGCCGAACCATGTATGTGATCCCCTTCTCTATGGGGCCACTGGGCAGCCCCATCGCCCACATTGGCGTTGAGCTTTCAGACAGCCCCTATGTTGTGGTCAATATGCAAAAGATGACCCGCATGGGCCGGGCCGTCTATGACGTGCTGGGTACTGATGGCGAGTTTGTTCCTTGTGTGCACACCGTGGGCGCCCCGCTGCAGCCGGGTCAAACAGACGTGGCCTGGCCCTGTAACCCCGACACCAAATACATCGTGCACTACCCCGAGACCCGAGAAATTTGGTCCTACGGTTCCGGTTACGGTGGCAATGCGCTGCTGGGTAAGAAGTGCTTTGCACTGCGCATCGCTTCCACCATGGGTCGCGACCAAGGTTGGTTGGCAGAGCACATGTTGATCCTGGGCGTCACCAAGCCTGACGGCAACAAGTACCACGTCGCTGCCGCATTCCCCAGCGCCTGCGGCAAGACCAATTTTTCGATGCTGGTGCCACCCAAAGGTTTTGAGGGCTGGAAAGTCACGACCATCGGTGACGACATCGCATGGATCAAGCCCGGTGCGGATGGTCGCTTGTATGCGATCAACCCAGAGGCGGGTTACTTTGGCGTCGCGCCCGGCACGAACATGGAAACCAACCCCAACTGTATGCGCAGTTTGGACAAAGACGTGATCTTCACTAACGTCGCACTCACCGACGACGGCGATGTGTGGTGGGAAGGCATGGAAAAGGACCAGGGCAACCAGCTGCCAGCTCACCTGATCGATTGGCAGGGCAAGGACTGGACGCCTGAGTCTGCTTTGGCCGAAGGCACCAATGGCAAGCGCAAACCCGCGGCGCACCCCAACGCCCGCTTCACCGTGAGTGCCATCAACAACCCGGCGCTGGATGACGCGTGGGACGACCCCAAAGGCGTGGCCATCGACGCCTTTATCTTTGGCGGACGCCGCTCCACCACCGTGCCCTTGGTCACCCAAGCGCGCGACTGGGTCGATGGCGTGTACATGGCTGCCACCATGGGCTCGGAAACCACCGCCGCAGCCTTTGGAGCCCAGGGCGTGGTTCGTCGCGACCCCTTCGCGATGCTGCCCTTTGCAGGCTACAACATGAGCGCTTATTTCCAGCATTGGCTGGACTTGGGCGCGCGCCTCGAAAAAGACAATGCGACATTGCCCGCAATCTTCACCACCAACTGGTTCCGCAAAAACGAGCAGGGCCAATTTGTGTGGCCCGGTTTCGGTGAGAATATGCGCGTGTTGAAGTGGATGCTCGAGCGCATTGAAGGCCAAGGTCAGGGTCAAGAGCACCTGTTTGGCATCAGCCCCACTTACAGCGATTTGATGTGGGACGGCTTGGACTTCAGCGCAGACGAGTTTGAACAAGTCAGCAGCATTGATTTGCAGGCTTGGGCCGAAGAGCTCAAACTTCACGATGAGCTGTTTGACAAACTGGCTTATGGACTGCCCGAAGAACTCAAGGCCGCCAAGGACCGGCTCGCGGCAGCGCTTTCGGCATAAAACGGGCAAGAACGCGGGTTGCCTCCAAGCCACCCGCCCGCTTCCTCAAGCCACCCCAGCGGGTGGCTTTTTTTGGCCTATGCGAAACCATTGACGACCGCAGCCATTCTCACAGCGCGGCATCAGCAGAGAGGTCCATGTCATTTGACGGCGATGTACAGCGATTGCTTGTGGAGGCTTTCAGCCAAAACAAAATCCGTGGTGTAGGCGCGCTGGTATTCGCTCTCTTCGTTGGCGAAATAGCGCCAAACATCCTGCCAAGCGGAGGCTTCGGGCGTTTCCTCTTTCGGCGTAAATACGAGGTATTTGCCTGCTTGGATGGTTGTTTTGGTGTAGTCCTGGTTCGCCTCGCCCCCGTTGGACTTCACCCCAAGGATCACAGTGTATTGGCCATTGACGTCAGACTCGTAGCGGGTATACACGGCATAGATCGGTGTGCCGTACAAAGTTTGGCCATAGTGGGCTTCAAAGAAGGTCCCCCACAATGCTGCAATTCTCGGCGTGCCCGAATTCAGCTCGTACTCGTTGGTTGTGGTGACTTCAATTCCCTGGATATCGGTTGAGTCTAGGTGGACGATGTGCATAGGCTTGTCTCCTTGCGCCTGGCTAGGTTCAAGGACGAGCAACCAACCCTGCCTAGGCATGGTTGAGCCCGTCCCCTCTAAAGCCGCATCGTAGGCGACGACCCCAAAAGCCTCTGCGACTTTTTTGGCAAAACCGCGGTACAAAATGGGCTGGGCCGCCATGTGCTCAATCACGCAAGCTCGGGACACGCAGCCCTCACTGGTGATGCCATAAAAAAGGCCACCCGAAGGTAGCCCAGTGTCATCGCCAAATCTACCGATCAGATGTAATACAAGCGGATGTTGCGGCCGCGGTAGAACACAGACGTGGGGTAAAAGTCGCTCAGGGCGACGGGTTTGGCTTGCACAGGTGCGTCCATGCCAAGGGGAGCCATCGCGGCTTCAAATGCAACCGTTTCTTCTTGGCGCACGCGAGCCGCGTTCAGCTCAGCCATGATGCGGGGGTCGCTTTGCGCCATGTCCATGAAACGGCGCTCGGCGCGGCGTGCCGCCACAGATGCCGCATAACCATCCAAGCCAGAGCGGATGCGAGCAGCCAGCAAACGCGCTGGGGTGCGGGTCGAAACGAATGCACCAAACACCACCGCCCACATCAACAACCAGGCAGCGACCACATGGCCGTCGGTCAAAGCGCCCAAGTAACGATCGGCCACCACGACCGACAACGCGGTTGCAGCAGTGACCAATGCAGCGGTCAAAGAAGTGGAAGCAGGGCCTGTCTTTTTAAGGGCGCGTCGAGCGGGTTGGTGAAAGCCGGCTGGAAGGGTTGCGGTGGTCATGGTGTGTCCTTGGAGATGAATTTTGATTAGATGCGGCGAAGTATAGGGTTTTCCCTTGGTGCGGTCTAATTTATTATTGTGATGTATATCATTCACAAATCGTATGAAACAACTCAATTTTCGCACCCTCGACCTCAACCTGTTGCGGGTGTTTGACGCCGTCATGCAAGAGCGCAACCTCACGCGTGCTGCACAGCGTTTGGCGATGACTCAGCCCGCCGTGAGCAATGCCATGCGGCGCTTGCGCGAGGGCTTGGGTGACGAGCTCGTCGTGCGCTCAGGTTATGGCATCGAGCCCACCTCCAAAGCCCTGGCGCTATGGCCCGCCATTCGCGACGCGCTTTCGCAATTGCGGCACACGCTGGTGCCCGATGTGTTCGACCCCGCCACGGCAGACAACCAGTTTGTGCTCGCGATGGCTGACGCGACGGCAACCGAAATCATCCCAGAGCTCATCAACACATTGAACGAAAAAGCACCTTTGGTGCGGGTGCGCGTGCTGCCTTTGACCACCCGAGACCCTCGCGAGCTGTTGCGCACCCAACAAATCGACTTGGCCATTGGCTATTTTCCTGGCGTCAGCGCAGAGTTATCGGCGCCCCATTTGCAAGACACCAAGCCGCTGTTTTTGTCGAGCCGCCTCTACGATGGCCGCTACGTTGCGGTGATGCGCAAGTCCCATCCATTGGCCGCGAATCAAGAGTTGTCACTGGATGAGTTCTGTGCCGCACGACACCTGTTGGTGAGCTTCAGCGGCCGACCCTATGGCTTTGTCGACGAGGCGCTCTCTGCCATCGGGCGATCGCGCCGGGTGGTGATGACCGTCAACCAGTTCTTCACCGCTGGGCAAGCGGTGGCCAAAGCCGATTTGCTCACCGTCCTGCCGGAAGACTTTGTGACAGCCAC
>JBEAPX010000039.1:0-3366 GCA_041164205.1 Pseudomonadota bacterium | reverse complement strand
AGCCAGCTTTGGGGTCGACGTTGGCGACCACGTGGTCACCAGCGGCTTTACCGAACACCAGCAAGTCGAGCAACGAGTTGGTGCCCAAGCGGTTGGCGCCGTGCACGCTCACGCACGAGCATTCACCGACCGCGTACAAACCGGGCACGGGCTGATCGTCGACGCCGTTCTTTTGTTCGACCACTTGACCATGAATGTTGGTGGGGATGCCACCCATCTGGTAGTGAATGGTCGGAACAACCGGGATGGGCTCACGCGTGATGTCCACGTTGGCGAAATTGACGCCAATTTCATACACCGAAGGCAAACGCTTGTGAATCGTCTCAGCGCCCAAGTGGTCCAGCTTCAACAAGATGTAGTCTTTGTTGGGGCCACAACCGCGGCCTTCCAAGATCTCTTGGCCCATACAGCGCGACACGAAGTCACGGGGTGCCAAATCCTTAAGCGTAGGTGCGTAGCGCTCCATGAAGCGTTCGCCTTCGCTGTTCAGCAAAATGGCGCCTTCGCCACGGCAGCCTTCGGTCAACAACACGCCCGCGCCGGCGACACCGGTGGGGTGGAATTGCCAAAACTCCATGTCTTCCAGCGGAATGCCAGCGCGCGCTGCCATGCCCAAACCATCGCCTGTGTTGATGAACGCGTTGGTGGATGCTTGGAAGATGCGACCCGCACCGCCAGTCGCCAGCATCGTGGCTTTGGCTTGCAGAATGTAGGTTTCGCCCGTTTCCATTTCGAGGGCGGTCACACCGACCACAGCGCCCTCGGCGTCACGGATCAGGTCAAGTGCCATCCACTCGACAAAGAACGTCGTGCCAGCTTCAACGTTGGCTTGATAGAGCGTGTGCAACATCGCGTGCCCGGTGCGGTCTGCCGCAGCACAGGCCCGTTGCACGGGCTTTTCGCCATAGTTGGCGGTGTGTCCACCAAATGGGCGTTGGTAAATGGTGCCGTCTGGGTTGCGGTCAAAAGGCATACCCATATGCTCGAGCTCATAGACCACCTTGGGTGCTTCGCGCGTCATGTATTCGATCGCGTCTTGGTCGCCCAGCCAGTCAGAGCCTTTGACGGTGTCGTAGAAATGGTATTCCCAGTTGTCTTCGCTCATGTTGCCCAAAGACGCGGAGACACCGCCCTGCGCGGCCACTGTGTGGCTGCGGGTGGGGAACACCTTAGAGAGCACCGCCACCTTCAGGCCCGCGCGTGCCAACTGCAACGAGGCGCGCATCCCTGAACCGCCCGCGCCGACGATGACGACATCAAAGCGTTGTTTGATCAAATCCGAAGTTGTTGTCATGGCTTAGAGTCTCCACAAAGCTTGAATTGCCCAGCCCAAACAGGCAACGAGCCAGACGATGGTGGCCACATGCAAGGCCAAGCGCACGCCCACCGGTTTCACATAGTCCATCCAGATGTCGCGCATACCGACCCACGCGTGCCATGCCAATGCGATGAACACCACCAAGGTCAATGCCTTCATCCACTGGGCAGCAAAAATGCCAGCCCACACTTCATAGGTGATAGGGCCACTGGTGAACAACACCTGCGCCAACAAAATCACAGTGAAGAGCACCATCAACGACGCAGTCGCACGCTGGACCAACCAGTCGCGCAAGCCATAGTGCGCACCGACAACGACGCGCTTAGATCCAAAATTTGCAGACATCTTTTGGGCTCCTGAATTAGTAAATGCCAAACAACTTGGCGCCCAACACCACGGTCAAGCCGATGCTCAACACCAGCGTGACCACCGCAGAAGACTTACCGAACGCTTTATCGACCTTGTGGGTACGGTCCATGTAGAGGTGGCGCACACCAGCGATCATGTGATGCAAGTAACCCCAAATGAGGCCCAAGGTGGCGAGCTTTAAGAACCAGCCGGCATAAATGCCCGTGCCGTGCGCGAACGCGCTGGTCAACTCTTCGTGGGTCATTTCTGATGTGACAGATTTGTCGAACATCCAAACGATGAAGGGCAACAAAACAAACATCAACAAGCCGCTCACGCGGTGAAGAATTGACACCCAGCCGGCCACTGGCAGACGGTAGGTGGTCAAGTCCTTGAAGGCATTGATGTTGCGGAACTCAGGCCGCTTTTTGCTCAATTCACTCATGGTTACTTGCTTTCAAATTGAGGGTTGGTAACTGCTTGGTAACTGCGGGAAAACCCGCTGATTCTATTGCAACGCAATATGCGTACTTGTCGCTGACACGCATATACGTGACACCACCTAGTGGCGGTGTGTTGGCAAGATAGTGTGCACTCACAACCCCACATACGATCAACTCAATTCATTGCGATAGTGGTGTGTATCGGTGAGGTACAAACCCCGGCGCAACTCCATCGGCTGATCGTTGTAGGTGTAGGCAATGCGCTCTACGCTTAACAAGGGGGCCGTCACTCCCACCTTGAGCAGCATGGCGGCTTGAGGGTCGGGGTTCACGGCCTTGATTTTTTCTTCGGCTCGCACCATGCGCACCCCAAATGCAGACTCAAACAAGCCATACATCGGGCCCTGGTGATCGGACAATTGTTCAATGGTTAAGCCTTTGAAAGGCCCAGCGGGTAGCCACAAGTCCTCACATATGGTGGGGACTTTGTGGAAAGAGAGTACGCGGCGCACCTGAAACACAGCCTCACCAGTCGCCAACCCCAACAGACGAGCCACTTGGGCCGGCGCACGTTGGCGCTTGCATGACACGATCAGGCGTTCGGCAGGCCCCTCGCTTTGGATGTCTCCCTCATCGGGTTGCAGGCGCAAAAATCGGTATTGAATCTGCGCCTCGGTGTGCGTGGCGACAAACGTGCCTTTGCCCTGGCGCCGCACCAGCAAATTGCCGGCCGCCAGCTCATCGATGGCTTTGCGTACCGTGCCTTGGCTGACCCGATAGCGAGCGGCCAAATCCATCTCGCTGGGAATCATTTCTCCGGGCTTCCACTCGCCGGACTGCAGGCTTTGCAGAATCAGCGATTTGATTTGCTGATACAAGGGGCTGAAGGCGGGGCCCAGCCCGGCCTCTGCCGTCGAGGCGGCATCGTTCAGCGCGGAAATATCAGGGGTCGAGTTCATGCCTGGTACCAGTGAAATAACAGCCCGAAAACCAATGTGTCTTCGCCGGGCAACAACCTGCAATCATATCTTATATAAGACATAAGACAAGTTGACTTGTAAGGGTTAACGCGAGTACACTCCAGGGCTGTTCTTCAAGGTAAATGCGTCCCCGCGGCGTGTTCACTGTTTCTTTTTTTGTCTGCCCCATCTGGAGTACTCACCATGAGCAAAAAGCCCGTTCGCGTTGCCGTCACCGGCGCCGCAGGCCAAATCGGTTACGCCCTGTTGTTCCGCATCGCCTCTGGCGAAATGCTGG
>JBEAPX010000038.1:0-18696 GCA_041164205.1 Pseudomonadota bacterium | reverse complement strand
ATGATGGTGATCAACTTGGCGCTTTTCGGTGGTCTCGGTTTAACCATTTGGGCTGTACAAATGGCATGGATTCCGTTCTGGGCTGCCGGCGTGATCAATGGCATCGGGCATTACTGGGGCTATCGCAACTTTGAAGCTGCGGATGCCAGTACCAATGTGTCTCCATGGGGCGTTCTGATTGGCGGTGAAGAACTCCACAACAACCACCACACATACCCCACCTCTGCGAAGTTTTCAGTCAAGCCGTACGAATTCGATATTGGCTGGTATTACATCCGCGCCATGGAAATGTTGGGATGGGCCAAGGTACGCAAAGTGCCCCCTCATTTGATCCTCGGTGAAACGCGAGCCCAGGCGGATGACCGCACCTTAGAGGCCCTGATCCTCAACCGCTACGAAGTGATGGCGCGTTACGCCAAGGCGATTCAAGCCACCGTGAAAGATGAGTTCGCTCAACGCGCTGAAGTCAGTGGCGAGGTGCTGGCCCAGGTCAAACGGTGGCTACACCGAGATACCAGCAAAGTGCCTGCTGAGGTGAAACCGACCCTGACCCAAGCGCTGGCGCACAGTCCTGCATTAACGACCATGACGCATATGCGCGAGGAATTGCGTCATTTGTGGAGCGACACGACGCAAACCCGAGAGCAGCTGGTGGCGCAATTGGCATCGTGGTGCCAGCGCGCCGAGGCCAGTGGTATTTCGGCTCTGAGGGATTTTTCAGTGCGCCTGCGCGCCGCCATGGTGTGAGGTGCCGTCCAGTGAGGTCGCTCACTTGGCGGCCGAATTGAGCACATAAAAAAACCGCTCGTATGAGCGGTTTTTTTTTGGGCTTGATGCCTCTGAAACGTCTGCTCAATTACTTGAGCTTGGTTTCTTTGTAGAGCACATGCTTGCGCGCTTTGGGATCAAACTTAGTGATCTCCATTTTGCCGGGCATGGTCTTTTTGTTTTTTGATGTGGTGTAGAAATGGCCGGTTCCTGCAGAGGATTCCAGCTTGATTTTTTCACGTCCGCCTTTGCTTGCCATGGTGTATTTCTCCTAATCAGGCTTGACCGCGAGCACGCATATCTGCGAGCACCACTTCAATGCCTTTTTTATCAATCAAGCGCAAAGCGGCGCTAGAAACGCGCAAACGCACCCAACGGTTTTCGCTCTCAACCCAGAAGCGACGGTACTGCAGGTTAGGCATGAACCGACGACGGGTTTTGTTATGAGCGTGGGAAACGTTGTTCCCGGACATGGGCTTTTTGCCCGTGACATCACATACTTTTGCCATGATTCGATTTCTTTCGAAGAATGTTGGCAGCTCTCGCCGCACCTCGCTGACCAGCTCGAACACGGGGACCCGAATGGGTCGCTTTGTTCACAGTCTGTTGGTTTTGCCAGCGGGACCTTAATTTCACTTAGCCCAGCTAACCGAGACCCTGATGGGGCTCGGTTCACCGAATTCAGCAAAGCCTGAGATTATATAACAGCAGGGCGATGCGTGATCTGGTCCTTGAGCGCTGTGGTGCGATTCAGACGCGGATCAATCGCCGTTCTGCTCCAAAAAGCGCTGCGCATCCAAGGCCGCCATACAGCCTGTGCCCGCGCTCGTGATCGCTTGGCGGTAAGTGTGATCTTGCACGTCACCGGCCGCAAAAACGCCAGGAATGGAGGTTTGCGTTGCGAAACCTTTGAAGCCGCCTTGGGTCACGATGTAGTCGTTCTCCATGTCAAGCTGTCCCTTGAAAATATCGGTGTTGGGGTGGTGACCAATCGCGATGAAGCATCCCGCCAGGGCTAAGTCCTGCGTGGTGCCATCGACGGTGCTGCGCAAGCGGATACCAGTCACGCCAGTGGCATCTCCTAACACTTCGTCTAAAGTTTGGTGGGTCTTCAACTCGATCTTGCCTTCTTTGACCTTGTCCATCAGCTTGTCAACCATGATGGGCTCAGCGCGGAAAGTGTCCCGGCGATGGACGAGGTAGACCTTTTTGGCGATATTCGATAGGTACAGGGCCTCTTCGACAGCGGTGTTGCCACCTCCCACCACGCAACACACTTGGTCACGGTAGAAAAATCCATCGCACGTGGCGCAAGCTGAGACCCCTTTGCCCATAAAGGCCGTTTCAGAGGGCAAACCCAAGTATTTGGCAGAAGCCCCCGTGGCAATGATCAGAGAGTCGCACGAGTAGGCGCCAGCATCGCCTGTGAGCGTGAACGGCCGCTGGCTGAGATCGACGGTGTGGATGTGATCGAACACCATTTCGGTCTGAAACCGCTCTGCGTGTTTCATGAATCGCTGCATCAAATCTGGCCCTTGTACGCCATCGACATCCGCCGGCCAGTTGTCCACTTCAGTGGTGGTCATCAGTTGTCCGCCTTGAGCGATGCCGGTGATGAGCATGGGCTTCAAGTTGGCGCGTGCAGCATAAATGGCGGCGGTGTATCCGGCTGGACCAGATCCCAAGATTAAAACTTTAGAGTGCTTCATGAAAATGAACTACCTTTGATGTTTATTTATTCCTTGCTAGGCAGGAATAAATTAATTCTTTTGTCGTAAAGTGTGAATTCCTAGTGATTGCAACTTGACCGAGCACTTAGGACAGCCCCTGATTGTAGGGGGCTCAGGTCCCACGAACCAGAGCAAGCAGCTATGTCTATTCTTTCCAATGAAGATCTTATATTGCGTGTGCCTTTGTTTGCTTCTTTAGACCCGGCAGAGGCCAGCCAAATCGCGAATGCGGTCAGTAAGAAACGCTATCGCAAGGGCGAGTGCATGGCTCATCAAGGAGTGCATCACAAGCACTTGGTCATTTTGTTGACGGGGCGGGCTCGCCTTGTGATGAGCGATTACCAGCAGCGTGAAGTGATCATTGAGCGGGTATTGCCTGGAGAGTTCGCAGGTGAGCTCAGCCTTTTTGACGATCAACCGCTGCCGGCGTCGTTGATCGCGGAGACCCAAACGGACGTCTTGCTCATTGAAAGTGACGTGTTTTTGGGATGCTTACAAAATAGCTCAGGCGTGGTCTTGGAGCTGCTGCGAGCGATGGCTCGACGAAGTCGGCGCGCAGGGCATAAGATTGAGACCTTGGCGCTTGAAGATGTGTTTGGCAGGGTGGCCGACGCATTATGGGAGTTGTCAGCCCCCAATGCGGATGGCTTGCGCGTGACTCAGGCTAAAGTGTCAAGACAAGATGTGGCCAAAATGATTGGTGCATCCCGAGAGATGGTGAGCCGAGTCATGAAAGAGTTCATGAATCGCGGTGTCATAGGCACGCGTGATGACGGCTCAGTGTGGGTGCATGAGCACTTGTTTCTAAAAAAATAAAACGGGTGTAGCCGTCGAGGGTTACCCCGCCCTTGATCGATGACTTTTTCACTTCAGACGCTGTTTAATTCAAACCACCGCAATGTGTCCATTAAGACGCCTGAATCGCCACGGCGTCGTCTAACGCAAGAGCTGTTGCTTCTGTGTTTGGGCTTAGGGTTGTTGCTCTGGGCGGGTGCCTTGCTCAGCTACTCCCCTGCGGATCCAGCATGGTCAACGACTGGGACCCACGCGGACACGCGAAATTGGTTGGGTGTTGTCGGCGCTTGGTTAGCGGACCTCAGTTATTTCCTGCTGGGCTGGTCTGTGTGGTGGTTGTGGCTGGCGGGTGGCGTGGCGTTGGTCCGTCGAACCCGTGCATGGTTGACCGGCGCCGGAGCGCCAGTTCCCGAAGTCTCCAATCGACGCAAAAAAACCAACGAATCCACCGCTGTCCCACTGCGCTCTTGGTCAATGAATTGGCGGCGACTGGGTTGGTGGGGCGCTCTCATTGGCTTGGTTAGTGCCAGCAGCGTGCTGGAGTGGACCAGGCTGTCGCGCTGGGACATTGCCTTGCCGGATCAAACGGGCGGGGTCGTCGGCGATGTGTTGGGGCATCTGGCGACGGTTCTGCTCGGGCCATTGGGCTCTGCAATGGTGTCATTGGTGTTGGGAATTGTGTGTGTCTCGGTGGTGATTGGCTTTTCATGGGGAGAGATCGCAGAGACGGTGGGCCGACTGATTGTTCAACGGTTCGAAGACTGGCGCCAGCGCCGTGAAACGGAGCGCGACGAGGCGATTGGTCAGGAGTCCGTCCGTGCGCGTGAAATACCCATCGATGTTGAACCAGTCAGTACACCTAAGACGCCTGCCCCAGCTGTGACGATCGAAGCGCCTGTGGTTGTCGTTCAGCAAAGCGAGCGCATTGCCAAGGAGTCTCAGCAAGCTTTGTTTGAAGATGGCTCCACCAACGTCTTGCCACAGGTCAGTTTGTTGGACAAGGTCTCAGCTCAGCAAGAAACTGTCTCGGCTGACACCTTGGAAATGACCAGTCGCTTGATCGAGAAGAAGCTGGCGGACTTTGGTGTCGAAGTCCACGTGGTTGCGGCGATGCCGGGGCCAGTGATCACTCGGTATGAGATTGAGCCTGCCACAGGCGTCAAAGGCTCCCAAGTGGTTAATTTGGCGCGCGATCTGGCTCGGTCTCTCAGTCTGGTTTCTATTCGCGTCATCGAGACGATCCCTGGCAAAAATTACATGGCCTTGGAGCTGCCGAACGCACGACGTCAAATGATTCGACTGAGTGAAATACTGGGCTCAAGCGTATACAACGATGCCAAGTCGATGTTGACGGTCGCTTTGGGTAAAGACATCGTTGGGCACCCGGTGGTCGCTGATTTGGCCAAGATGCCGCATTGCCTGGTTGCAGGCACGACAGGTTCGGGCAAGTCGGTGGGCATCAACGCCATGATTCTTAGCCTGCTTTACAAGGCAGACCCACAAGATGTCCGCTTGCTGTTGATTGATCCCAAGATGCTCGAAATGAGTGTCTACGAAGGGATTCCGCACCTCTTGGCCCCCGTGGTGACGGACATGAGGCAAGCCGCGCATGGCTTGAATTGGTGTGTCGCAGAGATGGAAAAGCGCTACAAGCTCATGAGCAAAATGGGGGTTCGCAACATCAGCAGTTACAACCAAAAGATCAAAGAGGCGCTTGCGCGCGGCGAATTCATCCCCAATCCATTTTCCTTGACGCC
Source organism: Pseudomonadota bacterium (assembly GCA_041164205.1). Lineage (GTDB taxonomy): Bacteria > Pseudomonadota > Gammaproteobacteria > Burkholderiales > Burkholderiaceae_C > RS62. The sequence goes on along the minus strand of JBEAPX010000038.1, from coordinate 13,646 downwards.
TGAGGAACCAGAGCCCTTACAAGCGCTTCCCTTCATTGTCGTCGTGATAGACGAACTCGCCGATTTGATGATGGTGGTGGGCAAGAAAATCGAAGAGCTCATCGCACGCTTGGCTCAAAAGGCACGCGCGGCAGGCATCCACTTGATTTTGGCCACGCAACGCCCCAGTGTGGATGTCATCACGGGCCTGATCAAGGCCAACATCCCGACGCGGGTGTCGTTCCAGGTCAGCTCAAAAATTGACAGTCGCACGATTTTGGATCAGATGGGGGCTGAGAGCTTGCTCGGCATGGGCGATATGCTTTATCTCCCGGCAGGAACAGGGTTTCCACAACGTGTCCACGGTGCTTTTGTCAGCGACGAAGAGGTGCATCGTGTGGTCGAATACCTCAAAGAGCACGGCGAGCCGAACTACATCGATGGCGTGCTGGAAGGTGGCACTGTCGACGGTTCTGGCGAGGTTGGTTCTGCTGATGGTGAGGGCGAAAAAGACCCCATGTATGACCAAGCCGTTGAGATAGTTTTGAAGCACAGAAAGGCGTCGATCTCGCTGGTTCAGCGGCATTTGAAAATTGGATACAACCGAGCCGCACGAATGCTCGAAGACATGGAAAACGCTGGCGTGGTGAGTGCCATGGGGACCAACGGCCAAAGAGAAATCTTGGTTCCAGCGAGGGAAGAGTGATGAAACCTCGGTCTTGGATTGTGGTGATGCTCCTGTTGATGGCATCTGCATGGAGTCATGCGAGTGGCTTGAATCAACTTCAGTCTTTTCTGAGTCAGACCAAAAGTGGGGACTACGCGTTTGAACAAACGGTCACTGGACCCAATGCCAAAGCCTCTAAGCCGCTGGTGCAAACGGGCCGTATGCGCTTTATCCGTCCGATGCGTTTTCGCTTTGACTATGTGAGCCCATATCCACAAATCATCGTTGCAGATGGATCAAAGTTGTGGCTTTACGACCCAGACTTGGAGCAGGTCACCGTGAAGAGTCAAGAGGCCGTGCTTGCTGAGTCGCCCGCTGGTCTTTTGGCCTCTGCCACTGACGTGAAGCAGCTTGAACGACATTTTGATTTGTCCGAGTTGCCGCCATCTGAGGATTTGTTTTGGGTATTGGCGATGCCCAAGAACAACCAGGCGGTACTGACTCAGGTCAAAGTGGGCTTGCGGTCCAACCGATTGGCGGTGCTAGAGCTGGTCGATGCCATGGGGCAACGCTCTCGTCTGGAATTCTCGATGACATCGACGAACCAGTCGCCCGCGGCTGATATTTTCACATTCGTGACGCCCAAGGGCGCAGATGTCATCACACAGTGACGCCTAGCGCGATGAATGACAGTGTTTTGAATACCCCTTTGCCGGAGCGTATGCGGCCAAAGCACTTGGGGGAAGTCGTCGGACAAAGGCACCTTCTAGGGGAGGGGCATCCGTTGCGCGTGGCGTTTGAGTCGGGTCGCGCGCATTCATGCATTTTGTGGGGACCACCTGGCGTTGGAAAAACGACGTTGGCGCGTTTAATGGCGCAAGCATTTGATGCTCAGTTTCTGAGCATCAGCGCTGTCCTTGGTGGCGTCAAGGAAATCAGGGAAGCCGTTGAAAAAGCGCAGCGAGCCCGCGACAGTCTGGACCCCAAGCCCAGCATTTTGTTTGTTGACGAGGTGCACCGGTTCAACAAAAGTCAGCAAGATGCTTTTCTACCCCACGTCGAGAGCGGGCTGTTCACATTCATTGGTGCAACCACTGAAAACCCTTCTTTTGAAGTCAATCCAGCGCTGCTTTCGCGTGCCGCGGTGTATGTTCTTAAGAACTTAGATGAAGCTGATTTACTCGATTTGATCGATCGCGCAGAGGTTGAACTCGGCGCGCTTGAGTTTGAAGCGCAAGCCAGACAGGCCCTGGTTCAGTACGCGGACGGCGATGCGCGCCGGCTGTTGAATGCCATTGACGTGTTAAGCGTCACTGCATTGCGGCAGAACAAAACGATACTCGATCTCGCCTGGGTGGGGCAGCAGATGGGAGAGCGTCTGCGCCGGTTTGACAAGGGCGGAGATGCGTTTTACGACTCGATCAGTGCGCTGCATAAATCAGTCCGGGGGTCTGATCCGGATGCCGCTTTGTACTGGCTGCTTCGGATGCTCGATGCGGGGGCAGACCCCCGATACGTCAGCCGGCGTTTGATCCGGATGGCGAATGAAGACATCGGGCTTGCCGATCCGCGGGCTTTGCGTTTGGCGTTGGATGCCGCGGAAACTTACGAGCGCCTTGGCTCCCCCGAGGGTGAATTGGCACTGGCCCAGTGTGTGCTTTATCTTGCTGTGGCGCCGAAATCGAATGCTGTTTACACCGCGTACAACCGGGCCAAACAGTTGGTTGAATCTGATGGCTCGCGGCCGGTTCCAATGCATCTTCGCAATGCACCGACAGCCTTGATGAAGGCGCTTGAGCATGGCAAGGGGTATCGATACTCGCACGATGAGCCCAACGGGTTTTCGGCTGGTCAGCAATATTTGCCCGATGGTTTGACCGACGCCAGGTTTTATGAGCCGGTGGATCGGGGTTTGGAAATCAAAATTGGCGAGAAGTTAGCCCAGCTGCGTCAGCTGGACCAAGGATGACCACCCCGTGCAGCATCCACCTAGCAGCCATCCCACTGGAGAGTCAACGTTGATGGCTCGCCCGCCTTTGACGCCTAATTTAACGCCCGAAGAGTTTGTGCGTTGGTATTGGCTCAAATCCGAATTGCGCGCGTTTTGCACGGAAATGGGGATATCAGCCCAGGGCGCAAAGGTCCAATTGCAGGCGCGCATTCATGACCATCTTCACCGTCCTGCCCAGCGCGACCCAAGAGTCCAACGTTCAGGTCAATCGCGGGGTGCAGGCGCCATGCCTGCGCAACTCACGCTGCAGACGCGAATTGAAAAGGGGTGGAAGCTCAACCAAGCCTTGCGTGCATTCTTCGAGGATCAGTTGTCTGTCCCCTTTCGGTTCAATCAGGCATTGCGTGATCTTTTCAAAGAACCTTCAGGTAGAACCCTTGGAGATGCGGTTGAAATTTTCAAATTGACCCGAAATCTCAAACCCGACATAGGGCAACAGTTTCAATACAACCAGCACATACGCACGTTTTTTATCAAGCACCCAGACGCTTCTTTGCAGGAAGCGATTGCGGCGTGGAGAGCGTTGCGCGCACAAGCCGATGCGCTCCCTGCGTCCGAACCGCGGTCATGAGAGCCTTGAGCAGCCTGAGGCGAACAGACGTTTATTTGCAGAACTCGGGGAACGCGATGCTCCCAGTAAAATGACGGTTTGTTCGCGCCACGACCGCTTAGTGCGCGAACGCCACCATTTATTTCTTTTCACAGTTACTCATGTCTGAACACAACAACGCTGCAGCGCCTACCCCTGAGGTGGATGAAAACCAACTGATCGCTGAGCGTCGCGACAAACTGAAAGCCATGCGCATGGTTCAAGCGCAAGGAGGGGAAGTGGCATTTCCCAATGACTTCAAGCCGCAAAACCGTGCCGAGCAATTATTTGCCGCCTACGATGGCATGACCAAAGAGGATCTGGAAGAACAGCATTTTCAAGCGAGCGTCGCTGGCCGCATGATGCTCAAACGGGTGATGGGAAAAGCCAGTTTCTTCACTTTGCAAGATGCGTCTTTTGGCGTATCTCAAGGACGAATCCAGATTTATATCAACAACGAGAGCGTTGGCGCTGAGGCCCATGACGCCTTCAAGCATTGGGACTTGGGCGATATCGTTGCAGCTGAGGGCCGGATCTTCAAAACCCGAACAGGCGAGCTGACGATCCACGCAGAAAAAATTCGTTTATTGACGAAGAGCCTGCGTCCGATGCCGGATAAATTTCACGGTGTTCACGACCAAGAGTTGAAGTACCGACAGCGGTATGTTGACATGATGACCGACGCTGAAACCAGGCAGCGCTTCGTCGCACGCAGCAGAGCCTTGCACGGGATGCGCGAATTCATGTTGGAGCACGGTTTTCTCGAGGTGGAGACACCGATGTTGCACCCGATTCCTGGCGGCGCAAATGCCAAGCCTTTCCAGACGCACCACAACGCTTTGGACCAAGAAATGTTCTTGCGCATCGCGCCTGAACTCTACTTGAAGCGATTGATTGTTGGTGGATTTGAGCGCGTATTTGAAATCAACCGAAGCTTTCGCAACGAGGGCATTTCCGTTCGCCACAATCCTGAGTTCACCATGATGGAGTTCTACGCGGCTTATTGGAATTACCTGGATGTGATGGACTTCACAGAGTTGTTGATTCGCAATGTGGCGCAGAAATCCGTGGGCACTTTGCAGCTGACTTATGCAGGCCAGCCTGTTGATTTAAGTCGACCCTTTGAGCGATTAACGATTCGTGAAGCCATCGAGCGCCACAGTGATGCAGGTGAAAAGGCCGACGATGCCGATTGGTTGCGCGATGCATTGCGGGGCTTAGGGGTTGCGCCGAAGACGACAGCAGGTCGCAGTTTGGCAGCGCTACAAGTGATGTATTTCGAAGAGGTTGTCGAAGAGAAGCTCTGGAATCCGACGTTCATCATGGAGCACCCGACAGAGATTTCACCGCTTGCGCGAGCCAATGATGACCGACCCGAAGTGACGGAGCGCTTTGAGCTGTATATCACTGGGCGTGAATTCGGCAACGGCTTCTCAGAGCTCAATGACGCCGAAGATCAGGCCGCGCGTTTTCATGCCCAAGTCGCCGCGAAAGACGGCGGCGATGACGAAGCCATGTTTTACGACCACGATTTCGTGCGTGCCCTCGAGTACGGAATGCCTCCAACAGGAGGCTGTGGAGTCGGTATCGATCGATTGATGATGTTGCTGACTGACAGCTCAAGCATCAGAGACGTCATCTTGTTCCCTGCTTTGCGTCGCGAAGGTGCGGGGCACTGACCAGGTACTTGAAGACGTCGAGGACATTTAACTGAGGACTGAGCCCTGCGCTGCAGTCCATGAGTTGCGTCAGTTAGGGCCCCATAAAAAGACAGATGGGCCGTTCAGTGATGGCATTGGCTTGTGCCGCCATTCGCTCACCAATGCACTGGGTACTTGGTCAATGATGGTGAGGCCTGTGGCGACCGCTAGTCGGGTCTGTGGTTTGAGGGTGCGCACCAACAAATCAAGCAGCGCGGCGTTGCGATACGGGGTCTCGATCACGATTTGGGTTTGGCCACTTTGCCAGGCGACCTGCTCTAACTGGCGAACCTGCGCCGCTCGGTCTTCGCCAATTTTTAAGTAACCGTGGAATGCAAAAGATTGACCATTCAAGCCGCTGCTGGCCAAGGCGAGCATCAGGGAAACAGGCCCGTCGAGCGCGCGCACATGAATGTCTAACGCGTGTGCTGCCCTGACCACTGAGGAGCCTGGGTCAGCGATGGCGGGCATGCCGGCCTCACTGATCAGGCCCATGTCGTGACCTTCCAAAGCGGGCCTGAGCCACTCTTTGGCAGCCGTTAAGTCTTGGACGTGATGGTCGCCCTTTTTGTGTACCTCTCTGGGCAACTCTGTCATCAACATATCTTGCATAGAGCAAGGCAGAGGGTGTGAGGCTTGCACACGTTTCAAAAAGGCCCGCGTTGACTTCGCGTTCTCAGTGATCCAGTGTTGGATGCGAGCGGCTTGCTCGAGGGTTCCTAGGGGCATCAAACGAATCAGGGGCTGGCGCTCGTCCTCGGGATATCCGTGGTCCAAAGGCGTGGGAACGATCCAAAGGGTGCCTGTTTTCATGGAACCTGCACTCCCGCTGCGCGCAGCAGCTCGCAGGTTCGAATCAGCGGCAAGCCGATCAAAGCGGTCGGGTCATCGCTGTCGATTTTGGAAAGTAAGGCAATGCCTAAGCCTTCGCTTTTCGCCGAGCCCGCGCAGTCGTATGGTTGCTCGGCTCGCAAATAGCGCTCAATCTCGTCGTCTTTAAGTGTTCGAAACACCACGCGCACAGTCGCCACGTCGCTGCGCTCGAAGCCTGACGCCAGACACACCACAGAGAGCGCCGTGTGGAATTGGATGGTTTGACCGCTCATGGCTTGCAATTGCGCCACGGCACGGTCATGCGAGCCGGGCTTTCCAAGAGGTTGGCCATTCAAGTCTGCGACTTGGTCGCTTCCAATCACGACAGCGTCTGGGCGCTGCGCCGCGACGGCCTTGGCCTTGGCGAGGGCGAGGCGTTGGGCCAAGGCGAAAGGGGATTCATCGGGCCATGGCGTTTCGTCCACCTCCGGTTTAGCGGTGGTGAATGCAATGCCCAGGCGGGTGAGCAATTCTTTGCGATAGACCGAGGTCGAGCCTAGGATGACGGAGAGATTTGGCTGTTGCATAGGTCGCATTGTCATACACTCCCGCCCATGAAAGATTTGAATCATCTTCGTCACGCAGATGTCCATCAGTTTGCAGCTCGGCAAGAGGACTTGGAGGGAAACCTGCGTTTGGGCGACTTCTCGCGCCTCTTGGTCGACGTGTTGCCTGCATCCGCGAATCAGCAAGTGCATTGGCGTGTATCCTGCTTTCAGCGAACGCCGGTGGGCGCGCGCGAGCCGCAAGATTGGCTGAAGGTCACCGCAGAGGCCGCTGCCGTCCAAACCTGTCAATCTTGCTTAGAGCCGGTGGATGTGCAGCTGCGTGTGGAGCGGTTGTTCCGCTTTGTGGCTACCGAAGATGAGGCTCTGGAGCAAGACGAAGTGGCGGAAGAGGACGTTTTGGTCGGCGCCCGCGACTTCAACTTGTTTGAGCTGATTGAAGATGAGCTGATCTTGGCGCTGCCTTTCATTCCTCGCCATGGGGGATGTATCGACCAATATGCGGTCTCGGAGGAATTTGAGAAAGAAAGTGAGTCTTCACATCCAAATCCATTTGCAGCGCTCCAAGCATTCAAAACCAAGACCTAAGCAAGGTCGATGGGGTGTTGTTGTGTGGCGCCACCGAGCGGGTTGCTGAAAGCGCAACGAGCGCGCTATAATCTGCGGTTTCGCGCTCGAGCAAGGCTTGGGCGTGCGGTTCGGACGAGGCGTGCGGCAGCATTCCAGAGCCGGACAAACTCACAAACGCGAAGAGGACCATCATGGCCGTTCAACAAAACAAAAAATCTCCTTCTAAGCGCGGTATGCACCGCTCGCACAATGCACTGAACGTGCCCGGCACAGCTGTGGAGCCCACGACTGGTGAAGTGCATTTGCGTCACCACATCAGCCCCACGGGCTTCTACCGCGGTCGCAAGGTGCTCAAGACCAAATCTGAAGCTTAATTCGTGCTGACGCCTGAGGCCCGCGCGCGATGTGGCGGGCCTTTGTTTCGTCTGATGGCATGACACAACCTTTGAATTCGGCATTTCCTCCGCTCAGCGAGGTCACCATTGCCGTGGATTGCATGGGCGGCGATGCAGGTGCGAAAGCCACCTTGCCCGCCTGTCTGGCGTTTTTAAACTCTCACCCCCAAGCTCGACTCGTTTTGGTCGGGCTCGCGCACGCCTGGTCGCCATACCCTCAGCTGGCTGGACATGCCCGCGTGACCTGCGTTGAAGCAACCGAAGTCGTGACCATGGACGACCCGATTGAGGTGGCTTTGCGCCGCAAAAAAGGGTCATCGATGCGCTTGGCGATTGAGCAGGTGCGTGACGGCAAAGCAGACGTGGCGGTGTCCTCTGGTAACACAGGGGCGCTGATGGCCATTGCGCGCTTTGTATTGAAAACCATCGATGGCATCGATCGGCCTGCCATTGCTTCGCAAATGCCGAATATTTCGGGTGGAGGCACCACCATGCTCGATTTGGGTGCCAATGTGGATTGCACGCCAGAGCATCTTTTGCAGTTTGCGGTGATGGGCTCTGCCCTGGTGCAGGCCACTTCTGCTGTGCAAGTCCCCACGGTTGGGTTGCTGAATATCGGCGAAGAGGCGATCAAGGGTGGTGACAACATCAAGCGCGCAGGTGAATTGCTGCGACAAGCTGCGGCCGACGGCCATATTTCGTTTCATGGCAATGTCGAAGGCAACGATATATTCAAAGGAACGACTGATATCGTGGTGTGTGACGGCTTTGTCGGCAACGTCACCTTAAAAGCGAGTGAAGGCTTGGCCCACCTCGTTTCTACGCTATTGAAACAAGAGTTTTCACGCAATTGGCTGACCCGTGTGGTCGCGTTGGTCAGTTTGCCAGTCTTGGCACGTTTCAAAGAGCGCGTGGACCACAAGCGATACAACGGTGCGGCTTTGCTGGGCTTGCGCGGCTTGGTCTTCAAAAGCCACGGGTCTGCCGATGAAGTGGCTTTTGGTTATGCGTTGGCCAAGGCTTATGATGCTGCACAGCATCGCCTGTTGGAGCGGGTTCAGTCTCGGGCTGGGCACGCGCTACAGCTCCTCGATGTTGCCTCTTCGACCGCCGGTGAGGCAGGCTAATTCAACTGACAGCGCGCATGAATATTTATTCTCGTATCACCGGTACCGGTAGTTTTTTGCCTCCCAATCGACTCACCAATCAAGACTTGGTCGATCAGTTGGCGGCCAAAGGCATTGAGACCAGTGACGAGTGGATTGTGGAGCGCACTGGCATTTCGGCGAGACACTTCGCGTCACCCGACGTCAATAGCAGCGATTTGGCCTTTGAGGCGTGCTCCCGCGCGCTCAAGGCAGCGGGTCGCGAGGTGTGCGACGTTGATTTGATCATCGTGGCGACATCCACGCCGGACATGGTTTTTCCATCGACGGCCACGATCCTCCAACATAAGTTGACTCAAGCGGCACTTGCATCAGGCGCAGAAAGGGGTGCTGCTGGTTGCCCCGCTTTTGACGTGCAAGCCGTTTGCAGTGGCTTCATCTATGCGCTAACTGTGGCAGATGCCATGGTTCGTGCGGGCTCAGCCCAATGTGCACTGGTCGTAGGGGCCGAAGTCTTCTCGCGCATATTGGACTTCAACGACCGCACAACTTGTGTGTTGTTTGGTGATGGTGCCGGAGCAGTGGTGTTAGAGGCCACGCGACACGAAGGCCATGGCAGCGGGATTTTGGCCACTGATATTCACGCCGACGGTAAACACCGTGAAATTCTCTGTACGCCCGGCACTGTTGTGGGTGGCCAGGTAATGGGCGACCCGACCCTCAAGATGGATGGTCCTGCCGTCTTCAAGTTGGCGGTTGGATTGCTTGACGGCGCCGCCCGTGCGGTGTTGGACAAGTCTGGCGTGAGCTTGGAAGAGCTGGACTGGCTGGTGCCCCACCAAGCGAACATTCGAATCATGCAAAGCACGGCCAAGAAGCTCAAGCTGGGTCCAGAGCGCGTGGTGGTCACAGTGCATGAGCACGGCAACACTTCAGCGGCTTCGATTCCATTGGCGCTGGACCATGCCGTGCACAGCGGTCAAATTCAAGAAGGACAGACGGTCCTGCTTGAAGGCGTCGGTGGGGGCTTCACTTGGGGCGCGGTGTTGCTGCGAATGTAAGCTGAGAGGACCAATAAGAAGATGAGTCAATTTGCGTTTGTATTTCCGGGCCAAGGCTCGCAAGCCGTCGGTATGTTGGATGCGTGGGGCGATCACCCTGCCGTTCAAGCAGCCATTCAAGAAGTCTCAGACGCACTCGGCGAAGATATGGGGCGTTTGATTGCAGAGGGCCCCAAAGAAGATTTGGCGTTGACGACCAACACCCAGCCAGTCATGCTGTTGGCGGGTGTGGCGGCCTATCGCGCATGGCGTCACGAAGGTGGGGCGGAGCCTAAGGTGATGGCAGGTCATAGTCTTGGGGAATACTCTGCATTGGTCGCTGCCGGCGCGCTGACTTTGGCGCAAGCGGCGCCTTTGGTTAGATTCAGGGCGCAAGCCATGCAAGAAGCTGTCCCTGTTGGGCAGGGCGCGATGGCGGCCATTCTGGGTTTGGCAGCGCAGCAAGTGGTTGCAGTTTGCGCTGAGGTCCAAGCGGGTTTTGGGCATGATTCCACCGAAGTGGTGCAGGCTGTTAACTTCAACGATCCAATGCAGACGGTCATTGCGGGTTCGAAGGTGGCAGTGGAAAAAGCCATGGCAGACCTCAAAGCAGCGGGGGCGAAACGCGCGCTGCCTTTGCCAGTCTCTGCGCCATTTCACTCAAGCTTGATGAAGCCTGCAGCGGACCGTTTGGCAGAGCGGTTGGCGTCAGTTGAGATGCAGGCGCCGAATATTCCTGTGATCAACAACATCGACGTGCAAATCCAAACCGATGTGATCCAGATCAAAGAGGCATTGGTCCGACAAGCATATGGTCCAGTGCGTTGGGTCGAATGCATGAGTGCGATTCAGGCAGCTGGTGTGCAGGCCGTGATCGAGTGTGGACCGGGTAAAGTGCTGGCAGGTATGTCCAAACGCATTTTGCCCGAGCTGGCGTGCGCCTCGTTGTTCGATCCGGCTTCCATGAATGAAGTAAAAGTAATGTTGTCATCATGAGCGAAAACGTCATTTCAAACCCAGTGGCCCTCGTCACCGGCGCCTCTCGTGGCATTGGGGCTGCAATTGCGCAAACCTTGGCCCAGGCCGGGATGCGAGTGGTGGGTACAGCCACCACCGAGGCCGGTGCGCAGGAAATTTCTCGCGCCCTGGCTGCCTACCCGGATTGCCGGGGTGCCTGTGTGAATGTGAACGACTTGCCTGCCGTCGAGCAACTCATGGACAGTTTGGTCAAGGATATGGGTGGCTTGCATGTGCTGGTGAACAATGCAGGAATCACACGAGATACTTTGGCGATGCGCATGAAAGACGAGGACTGGGATGCCGTCACCAACACCAACTTGCGCGCCGTGTTCCGAGTCAGCAGGGCAGCAATCAAGCCAATGATGAAGCAACGCTTTGGTCGCATCATCAGCATCACGTCAGTCGTCGGGGCATCCGGTAATCCTGGTCAAGCCAACTATGCAGCTGCCAAAGCAGGTGTGGCTGGTATGACGCGTGCGCTCGCACGGGAGCTGGGTAGCCGAAACATCACGGTCAATTGCGTTGCCCCCGGTTTCATTGAGACGGATATGACAGCCCAATTGCCGGAGGCTCAGCAGCAAGCCTTGCTAGCGCAAATCCCCTTAGGTCACTTGGGTAAGCCCAGTGACATCGCCCACGCTGTGGCTTATCTCGCAGGACCACATGCCGGCTACATCACGGGGCAAGAGATCCACATCAACGGTGGCATGCACATGGCGTGAGTTTTTTTCGCACAAGTTCAGGGTAATTACTAATTTGTGCTTATAGTCCCTTCGCAGGGAAGTCTTTTAAGACCAGTAAAATGGTCATCCGATTGTTAAACAACCCTCAGAGGGAAATGATGAGTGATATCGAAACACGTGTGAAAAAAATCATCGCCGAGCAACTGGGCGTCGAAGAAAGCCAAGTCACCAATGACAAAGCTTTTGTGGCTGATCTAGGCGCTGATTCGCTGGACACGGTTGAATTGGTGATGGCGCTGGAAGATGAGTTCAGCATCGAAATCCCCGATGAAGACGCTGAAAAAATCACCAATGTGCAGCAAGCCATTGACTACGCCACCGCTCACCACAAGGCATAAGTAACGGATGAGTCGACGTCGAGTTGTCATCACCGGCTTAGGCTGTGTCAGCCCGGTCGGTAACACGGTTCAGGACGCTTGGGACAGCCTTTTGGCTGGGCGTTCTGGCATTGGGCCCATTACCCATTTCGATGCTTCCACATTCGCTTGTCAAATTGCTGGCGAAGTGAAGAACTTTGATATTGATGCCTACATCAATCCCAAAGAAGCCCGAACAATGGACCGTTTCATCCACCTAGGCATTGCCGCAGCGACGCAAGCCGTGGTCGATGCGGGTTTGCCGCAAGGCGATGAGTTGGATGATGAGTTGGCGACGCGCATTGGTTGCGTCATCGGCTCGGGGATCGGTGGCTTGCCCTTGATTGAGAGCATGCACAGCGAGCTGACGGCTCGTGGTGCACGCCGCATCTCTCCGTTTTTTGTCCCAGCGTCCATCATCAACATGATTTCCGGTCATGTATCGATGCGCCATGGTTTCAAAGGCCCCAACCTGGCGGTTGTCACTGCTTGCACCACGGGTCTTCACAGCATTGGTGAGGCATCGCGCATGATCGAATATGGGGATGCGGACATTGTGATTGCGGGTGGATCTGAGGCGACTGTTTCACCTTTGGGTGTGGGTGGTTTTGCCTCGATGAGGGCCCTGTCAACTCGCAACGATGACCCCACGGCTGCTTCTCGCCCTTGGGATAAAGACCGCGACGGTTTTGTGCTGGGTGAAGGCGCCGGCGTGATGGTGGTCGAGAGTCTCGAGAGTGCGCAACGCCGTGGCGCTCGCATTTATGCAGAAATTTCCGGTTACGGCATGAGTGCAGATGCTGGGCACATGACTGCGCCGAACATGGACGGTCCCCGCCGCGCCATGTTGAATGCGTTGAACAACGCTGGGGTCAACGTGGACCAAGTGGATTACGTCAATGCCCACGGAACATCCACCCCATTGGGCGATGTCAACGAAACCAAGGCCATCAAAGCAGCCTTGGGAGACCATGCATTGAAAACGCTGGTCAGTTCCACCAAGTCCATGACAGGTCACTTGCTGGGTGGCGCAGGCGGTGTCGAAAGCGTGTTCACAGCGCTCTCGGTGTACCACCAAAAGGTTCCACCCACGATCAACTTGGACGACCAAGACCCAGATTGCGATCTGGACTACTGCGCGAATACCGCGCGAGATGTGAAAATCGACGTGGCTGTCAAAAACAATTTTGGTTTTGGCGGCACAAACGGCAGTTTGGTGTTCAAACGCTTCGTTTGAGAATCTGACCTCTGATGCACAACGCCCCTTCGGTGTCATTTCCGGTGGGGCGTTTTGCTTGGGGGTATCGAGGTCTGGCCCTTGCGGTTTTATTGATGGCACTCATCAGTGGGGCGATCGCTTGGCAAACCTCTGACCGCTTGGAATGGGTGGTCTTCATCGCTTTGGCTTTGATCGGCCAGCTCGTTGTACTCAGACACCAGTCAGCTCAAGAGCGGTCAGGCCGTTTGTCGTGGTCTCAGGCCGCAGGCAAGGGTTCACAGGGCTTGTGGGTCTGGCACGATGCGGACCTCACACACCCAATGCGGGTGGTGGAACTTTCGCTGATCTTTACCCTCAAAAACCATATGCTTGTCGTGATCAGACCTGACCATCGCCCGGCGCGCCTGGTGTGGTTGAATCGTGCGTGCGCGCCGCACAGCTGGTTGTCCATGCGTCAAGCCGTTTGGGCGTCCATTCGGGTTGAGTCACATCCGTCGGTCGTGAGGGGGCAGTGACCATGAGGGAAGGCTCGACGGATGGCAGCGGTGCGCCGCCTAAGTCATCAGGCGATGACTGGTTGGTGCGGCGATGCTTGGCGGGGGAGACCCGCGCGTTTGATGCGCTGGTGATCAAGTACCAGACACGTGTCCAGCGACTGATCGCGCGCTGGGTCCGTGACTCCCATTGGGTTGAGGATTTAACCCAAGAGACTTTCATCAAAGCCTACCGCGCTCTGCCAGATTTCAGGGGAGATGCGCAGTTTTATACCTGGCTTTATCGCATTGCTGTGAACACGGCGAAAAAGCATTTGATGGCCCAAGGCAAAAAGCCTCAGTTGATGGCTTCGCCTCCTCCAGACGAAGGCGATGAAA
>JBEAPX010000037.1:0-7228 GCA_041164205.1 Pseudomonadota bacterium | reverse complement strand
GGTGATGCGACTGAGCTGCCGCGCGAGGGTGTCGTAGCCCATGCCGTAATTGAACACGGGCAACCAAAGGCTCATGAGTAAGCCCCACACCCATATGGTGCCGCTTGCTGACAGGACCAATCCTTTCCAAATCGCGTGCTGTTGGCGGCGGGTACGCCAGCGAATCATCCACACCCAGGCGCAAGTCATTGCCACCGCAAATCCGAACCGAAGCCAAGAAAAATCCGGGTCGAACCCTGGTAACAAACGAGAGACGGCATTGGCTGCTGCGGTTGGCGAGCCAGTTTGAAAAGCCACCCAGTAGAACCATATGACGAACCCGACCGTTGTGAAAAACAGGAGTGCAACCCAGTCAATGAAAGCCAGGCCGCTGCGCTTAAGTGTCGGCAATGCAAAGACCGCTAGGCTAGCGAATATGGGTAGAGTCAGCATCAGATGCCGCTGAGGGACAGCAGCAGTGGCTCCCACGGCGAGCAAAACGATCAGCCAGTAGGTCGGGATTGAGATGTGTGGCGATTGGTGTTGAGCGCGCCATCGCCATACGGCCCATATCGCCAACGGCCACGAAGGCCACGCAAACCACACCACCGTTTTCAATGCACGAAAAATATGCGAATACCCGTCTCGCAGCTGAACGATGGCGTCATGCGGCCAGTCGATGATGAAATAAGCAAACAAAGTGGCGATGAACAAACCAAGCGCACCCTGTCGCACTGAGCGCCATTGCATCGCCGGCTGGCCCGGCTGCAAGAGTCCCATTAAGCTGACAAAAACCAGCATCACTGCAGTGCCCGGGTAACCACTGGATAAGAGCCCTAAGACGGCGATGGCGGCCATGCCCCAGTGGAGGCGCAAGCTTTGAGGTGTGGGCAAGACTGCGATTTTGGCAAAGGCCCAAAAGAGCAGGGCGACACACGCCGTCGCAAATGGATGGAGGCTGAACTCGTGCCCCATATGTGCAAGGCCCAGGCTGGCGATGAGTGCCAGTAGGCTGGCATCCGCCATTGCACACGCGTAAGACTTGCTGGACGCTTGTCCGCCGAACGCAAATGGAACGGGTTGAGCCCCTGGGCTTCTGGCCAAATGATAGGTGGCATACCACGTGGAGACCAGCGTGAGTGCCATGGCCAAGCCGAGGGGTATCCGGCTGGCCAGGGCAGGGTCCAAAAAGGGGAGGGCCCAAATAAACACGGCGCCTAACCAATACGGCAACCAGCCCGCTTCCGCGATTGGCAAACCAGGTACGTTGGGGACTAGCCAATGGGCGGCGCCATCGGCCATCTGGATCATGAGCCCTAAGTTCGCGCCATCGTAAGGTTTCCAGGGCTCTCGTCCGAGCAGACCGGGTAACACGTACAAGATGGCCATCAGCACCAAAGCCACGCGCGGCAGTCGCTGAGCTGCTGCTGGGGTGATGACGGCTGGGCTGGTGCGAAAATTCATGGGAAGGGGTCAGGGGCCATTCGGACAAAGTACAAATAAAAACAGCCGGATATACCGGCTGTCTTCTCAAGTACCGGACTGCAAAGAGTCCGGACTGAATTACTTGCTGAAGCGCGCGTAACGGTTGCGGAATTTTTCCACACGACCGCCCATGCTGTCCACGCTCTTTTGAGTGCCCGTATAGAAGGGGTGCGACTCAGACGAAGTCTCGAGTTTGAACAAGGGGAGCTCACGACCATCATCAAGCTTGATGGTTTCGCGGGTATTGACGCAGGAGCGCGTCACAAATTGGAACCCGTTGGACTGGTCCACGAAACACACGTCGCGGTAGTCGGGGTGAATGCCTTCTTTCATTTTCTGACCTTTTTAGGTTGCGCTAGCCCTCGGCTCGGGCCCCATTTGGGACAAACTCGCCGCACTTTTCGCGGTTGTGACAAGTTGGCATTTCAAGAGAAATGCCAACCAGGGTTAAATCAACGGTAATCTGGGCGAAAAATCGCCACAGCCTCTGATTATCGCAGGTTTTTACCGAATCAACCACCTCGACGCATCATGTCGAAGAATTCGCTGTTGTTTTTCGTGGCCTTCATGTTCTTCAAAATCAACTCCATGGCTTCCACTTCGTCCATGTTGTAGAGGAACTGGCGCAGGATTCGGGTTTTTTGCAGAATTTCAGGTTGCAACAGCAACTCTTCGCGGCGCGTGCCGCTGCGGTTCAGCTGGATAGATGGGAAGACACGCTTTTCGTACAAGCGGCGATCCAAATGCACTTCCGAGTTACCTGTGCCCTTGAACTCTTCAAAAATCACCTCGTCCATTCGGCTGCCGGTGTCAATCAATGCCGTGGCAATGATCGTTAAGGATCCGCCTTCTTCGACGTTGCGCGCCGCACCAAAGAACCGCTTGGGGCGTTGAAGCGCGTTGGCATCCACACCACCGGTGAGCACTTTGCCAGATGATGGCAGCACATTGTTGTATGCCCGAGCGAGACGGGTGATGGAGTCCAGCAAAATCACCACGTCTTTTTTGAGTTCAACCAAGCGTTTGGCCCGCTCAATCACCATTTCTGCGACGTGAACGTGGCGCGCAGCTGGTTCGTCAAAGGTGGAGGCGACCACTTGGCCACGCACGGTGCGCTGCATTTCGGTCACTTCTTCGGGGCGCTCATCGACCAACAAGACGATCAATTCGATGTCTGGATTGTTCGCGACGATGGAGTGTGCAATGTGCTGCATCATCACGGTTTTGCCGCTTTTAGGCGGAGCAACAAGAAGAGCTCGCTGGCCTTTGCCAATCGGAGCAATCACGTCGATGATGCGGCCGGTGAGGTTTTCTTCGGACTTGATTTCACGCTCTAAACGCATTTGTTCTTTGGGGAACAAAGGCGTGAGGTTTTCAAACATGATTTTGTGCTTGTTGTCCTCAGGAGGCAGCCCATTGATGGATTCAAGCTTGTTCAGGGCCAAGTAACGCTCGCCGTCCTTGGGGGTCCGAACCTCGCCTTCAACCAGGTCACCGGTGTGCAAGTTAAAGCGGCGAATTTGGCTCGGCGAAATATAGATGTCGTCGGTGGAGGCTGTGAAACTGGTATCCGGCGCTCGCAAGAATCCGAACCCATCAGGCAACACTTCAAGCACGCCACTGGCAAACACCTGTTCGCCGCCACGTGCGGCCTTCTTGATGATGGCGAAGATCAGCTCCTGCTTGCGCATACGCCCTGTGTTTTCTATTTCAAGGGCTTCGGCTTGTTTCAACACGTCGGATACGTGCAGGGCTGTGAGTTCAGATAAATGCATGACGCACCTGTTGTAGGGGAGATAGGGTGTGAGGATGTGGCATCAAGGCCGGTGGGCCAATGATCTTCGGGTCACATTGCCTGTGCCCGGCATACGCCAACCCAAGGTAGTGGCGGCGTTGCTGAATTATAGGGGGATATTTTGGGTCGCTGCAAACGCGGGGTGTGCAGCGACCGTGGCCGCATCAGGCCAAATGCTGATCAATAAAGGCAGTCAATTGAGACTTGCTGACCGCACCGACCTGGGTGGCAGCCAATTCACCATTTTTGAAGAGCATCAACGTGGGGATGCCACGGATACCAAACTGCGCTGGGGTGCCGCGGTTGTCGTCCACGTTCATCTTGGCGACGTTGAGTCGGCCTTCATAGGCGCCCACGATCTCGTCGAGTATCGGGGCTATCATCTTGCAAGGGCCACACCATTCGGCCCAGAAGTCGACGAGTACGGGGGTTTCGCTCTTCAACACGTCAGTGTCGAAACTAGAGTCAGAGACGTGTTTGATCAAATCGCTGGCCATGAGGTTTCCTATGGGTGGGTGCAACTGGGTTGCTGAAAGTGAAAAATAGAGGACTTATTGTGACAGAAAGCGTACCCACTGCCGATTCCGACTTGACAGCCTTGCCGATATGTTGGGATTGGGCTGCCACTTTTGATGCCCTCCAAGCCCAATCGACAACCGCCAGGGTGTCGCTGAGCCAAGTGGTCGTCCTGGTGCCGTTTGCCCAAGTCATGTGGGCCGCCAAGCGCGCGTGGCTTGCTTCTCGGGGAGACGGGCCGATGCCCCGTTTTGTGACCACCTCAGAGTGGGCACGAAGCTATGGCGGGGCGGACACCACCGGTCATGACGTGTTGATGAGCCCTGGCCTTGATCAGGCCACCGCGTTGTCACTTTTGGAACAACTGGATTTACCTCGCCTGGAGCCACACTGGTTGGACCATTTGGCCCAGCAAGTGGTTGTCGCAGTCCATAGCCTTGCAAGTGTTTCTGCCGCACAGCATCCTGGCCGGCGCAGCGAATGGGCCGCTGATCTGCTCCTGCAATTGAATGCGGATGGCGGCGGTGTGGCGCGCCTTGATGCGGTGGTCAAACAGCTGGCCGTGGTTTGGGCAGGGCAGTCCTCATGGGAGACCGACGTCCTATGGGATGCGCGCGTTTTGGATGACAGTCCCCTGTTGTGCCACATTCCTGGCTGGAGCAGTGACCCCTTGGCGCAAGCCTTGCTGGCCCATTGGGCCGGACAAAAAATGACTGGTGTCTTGCCCACCCCAGTCCACCAGAGGACCCAGATACGCACTCAATGGTTGCCGTGCGCCGATGGTCAGGATGAGGCCCTGGAGGCTGCAGCGGCAGTGATTCGCCACGTGAATGACTCAACTCGGCAGGTGGGTTTGGTCGCCTTAGATCGAGGCATGGTGCGCCGGATTGTGAGGATGCTCGAACTGCAGGGTGTGTCTGTGCGCGATGAGACAGGTTGGCGGCTGTCTACATCTAGGATCGCGGCTCGGATTTTGGCTGTTCTGCAGGCCGGTCTGTCGCAAGCCACTGCAGGAGACTGGGTGGATGCTGCGTTGCAAGTCAACCCCAATCTCACCCCGGCGGAGCGCTTGGCGCTGAGTCGCTGGCAAGACCGCAGCCGTTGGCACCCCGTCTGGAACGGCGACGTCCCAGGCCCATTGCAAAAGATTCGAGCCGCCTTGGACAATTTGAGTGCCGCGAGGTCTTGGGCAAAGTGGGGTGAAGCCATTTCCGGGGCGCTGCGTGAGCTAGGTGTATGGGCCGAAGTGGAGGCCGATCCTGTCGGTACCCAGCTCATCGACACGTGGGGATGGCATGGCCGCACGGCGGTCAATCTGCCGCGCCGCTGGCAGCGGATGCCTTTGTCCGCTTACTTGAATTGGATGAGGTCTGCGGCCGAAGGGGCCTCGTTTCGGCCTGAGGCTCACACCCAAGCTGCCGTGACCGTCGTGCCCTTGGCGCAGCTGGCATACCGGGAGTTTGATGCCTTGGTCATGTGCGGGTGCGATGCTCAGAGTATGCCCCCCGCCCCCAAATTGCCAGGGCCGTGGACCGGGGCTCAGCGGTTGGCGCTGGGGTTGGCAGACCTGTCGGATGCGGCCGAGCAATTCAGTGTCGCTTGGTCGGGTGCACTGCACATGGCAGATGCAACAGTGTGCTGGCGGATGCAAGCGGGCCAAGAAACCTTGGGGCCGTCTGTGTGGGTACTGCGAGCGCAAGCAGAGATGAACCCTGTGGGCGCAGCGATCGGTGCATTCGCTAGCCAAGAGGGTGCGCCTTGCGAGCGGATGTCGGTGCAGCATCACCCTGTCTACCCCACTGCGCCCGGGTTAACCCAAGAGGAAATGCAGCTCTTACCGAGCACGGTGTCGGCCACCCGCTACCAACGTTTGCGGGATTGTCCTTATCGGTTTTTCGTTCGAGACATCTTGGGCTTGGCTGATCCACAAGAGACGGACGATGGCGCCTCTGCCAAAGACTTTGGCTCCTGGATACACAAAATACTGCAGCGTTTTCACTCTGATCCGTCTGTCAAAGACGTCAACGACCACCAAGATTTGCAGGATCGACTCGATGCTTGTGCGCGACTGGCAGAGACGGATTTGGACCTCGGACACTCATCGATGCTGGTCTATTGGGCGAGTTGGCCCCCCGTGCGTGATGGCTATGCGCAATGGTGGATGGATTGGGCGCGGCAAGGTACGCGGGTCCGTGACACCGAAGCCCAGGTGTCTCTCGCGTTGGAAGAAGGTTTAGAGATGCGTGGGGACATTGATCGCATGGATACGCTGCAAAGCGAAGATGGCCTCATCGGCTGGGTCTTGGACTACAAGACCGAGAGCATTGAAAAGACCAAACGCAAGATCAAAACCGGCTTAGAGGACACGCAGCTTGCGTTTTACGTCACGTTGGCCAAAGAGTGGGGTCGCATCAATGGAGCGGATGCGCAATGGCGTGCCGGTTATGTCAACGTGGGTTATCACCCCAATCGTCCAGGTCAAGCTGGCACGCAGTATGTAGAGCAAACGGACGCTGATGCCCTGGGGCAGCGGATCACTGAACAAGTCATCAACGATTGGCGCCAAATGCGCGATGGCAAGGCGCTGCGACCTCTGGGAGAAGTGCCTGTGTGTGACTATTGCAGTGCCAGGGGGCTGTGTCGCCGAGACCATTGGGAGGCCCAATCATGAGCGCATTGAACTACTCCATTAACGGGGATTTCGCGAGCGCCTCTGATTTCTATCGATTGGCCTGTCATCCACAGCGCCATGCTGTCGTAGAGGCGTGTGCAGGTGCGGGCAAAACCTGGATATTGGTGGCGCGCATGGCCAGGGCACTTTTGGATGGAGCCTCACCGGACAGCATTTTGGCAATCACTTTCACCAAGAAAGCGGCGGCTGAAATGCGAAACAGGCTCTTGGATTTGCTGCGCGAATGGTCGAACGGTACAGACGCACAGATTCGTGAATCCTTGACCCAACGAGGGATTGATGCGCCAAGTCAGGAACTGGTCGACAAAGCCAGGGGTTTGTTCCAAGGCTTGTTGCAGAGTGAAAGAGCGTTGCAAGTCAAGACGTTTCACAGTTGGTTTGCGCAGCTGGTGCGATTCGCACCCATGGAGGCCTTGAGAGCCTTGGGACTGCCACCACAATATGAGTTACTGGAAGATGACACCGCCCTCAAAGAAGATGCCTGGCCCTTGTTTCTTGAGCAGATTTCAGAGCAACCTGACTTACGGTCAGACTTTTATTCCGCGGTTAGCGCAGCAGGGCGGGGCGCGACACAAAAAGCTTTGATGAACGCCTTGCAATGGCGTTCTGAATTTGCCCTGGCACAGCAGGCAGGTGTGCTGGAGCGCAGCGTCAAACCACCGCTTGAGGTGGAGACGCGTTGGCGCGCCGTCCACTCACCGGAGACCGTGCTCAGCGCTGAACCCGAGTTGGTGCAAGCGTTGCAGCGAGTGGCGATATCG
>JBEAPX010000036.1:0-8814 GCA_041164205.1 Pseudomonadota bacterium | reverse complement strand
GGCGCAAGCCCCCACTGAGTCGGCGCAGCCCCGTTGGGAGTGGGCCAAACTCTGGGACGTCTCTGAATGGCGACATGTGGGCTCTGCGATTCAAGAAGCGTTGGTCGGGGTGTTGCGCATTCAGCAAGCGCCGCAAACCTCGGCGTTGACGTTGAAGCCTGATCAGGCGCAGTTTTTGAGCCAGCAGCTGCAACTGCGTCTGCTTGCGGTGCGCATTTCAGTGTTGAATGGTCGAGTCGAATTGGCACGCCAAGAGCTGGATTTGGTGATCAGTGGCATCAATCAATTTGCGCAATTGGAGCAAGCCACGGTCCAACAAACCCTTGGTGAGTTGAGTGCGGTCAAAGAGGCCTTGGATCAAATGGTGTTGCCCAAGCCTGAACGCAGCTTGCGCGCACTGGCTTCTGTCGCTAAATAAGGGGCCGACATGAGAGCAAGCATTGGATGGTTATGGGTGGCATTGTTGGCCGTTGGGTTGGCCGCTTTGCTCGACAACCCAGGCGTGGTGTCCTTGTTTTGGCATGACACGCGCGTTGATGTCTCACTGAATGCCGTGTTGATCGCGCTGCTGTTCAGTGTCTGGGTGGTGGTCAGTGCCGTTCGGTTGTGGGATCGGCTTCGTCAATCCGCACAGAAGGCCAAAGCTTGGCGCCAGCGCCAGCAAGAGCGCCATGTCTGGTCGGCCGTGCTGGATGGCATCACCCACGTGCTGGCTGGAAAGCACGCCCGAGCCCAGGATGCAGCGCGTGAGGCGCTGACGGCGTTGCATCGCGTCTCTCACGAGGATGGCGTTCGCTGGCCTAGGATGCACACCTTGGAGGTGATGGCCAATTGGGTATTGGCTGAAGTGGCCCGATCCACCCAGCAGCCTGAGCAAGCAGACTCGGCGATGCAAGCCGCCTTGGCAGTGCCGGGTGGCGAAGGCGCAGTGGTGGCACAAGAGGCGCTGCAATTGCGTGCCGTTGAATGGGCGCTGCAGGACCAGAATTGGTCGCTCGCCCAGCTTCGAATCAAAGCCTTGCCGCAGAGTGCAGTCAAGCGAGTCCAAGTCTGGCGCATGAAGCTTCGCTTGGCCCGAGCGCTTGGACAGCCGCAACACGCGCTGGATGCCATGAAAGCACTGGCCAAGATGAATGCCTTCAGCGCTAGGGCTTCAGAAAGTTTGTACGCTGCGTTGGCTGCCACCGCCTTGCAGGACTCGGGCTCCAAGTCTGAGCTTGGCAGCCTGTGGACCTCGCTGGATCGAGCGCGCCACACCACGCCTGAGGTGTTGTGTGCATACGTGCAAAGGCGTTGGTTGCTGGCGGAGCCCGAAGAGCGAGGCCCAGAGTTGGCGGCAGATTTGTTCAAGCGATTGCGCCTTATGGATGCGAAATTCGATGACTTGGGTTCACGGCAGCGCCGAGAGTGGCTGGATGCTTTAGAGCCACTGATGCCTCACCTCAGCAAGGAGGCTGTGGCATGGGTGCAAGCGTTGATCGATACCCATGTCGATGATCCGTGGGTTCAATACATGGCCATCAGCGCCTGGGCACACCAAGGCTTGTGGGGCAAGAGCCAAAAAGCCATTGATGCGCTGCTCAAGCGCGGTGCCTTGCCTGCGGAACTAGACGCCCGGGTCTGGTTGCTTAAAGCAGCGGTTGCTGAAGCGATCGATGATGGTCCTGGTGCACAGGCAGCGTGGAAGCGCGCGGCGCAGTTGCACGCCAGCACCAGCGTTCAATTGCCGATGGCTGCCAAGTCGGTGGGCTTGCCATTTGATCCTCCCCGAGGGTTGTGACCTCATCAACCACCCATGCAAAAAAACGGGCCAAGTGGCCCGATTTTTGTAAGGTGAATCCGCGTCAATGGCCGATGATTTTTGACAAGAAGTCTTGCGTCCGCTCATTTTGAGGATGGTCAAAAAAGTCGTGCGGATTGTTCTGCTCCACGATTTGACCTTGATCCATGAAGATCACGCGGTCTGCAACGGCCTTTGCAAATCCCATTTCGTGCGTCACGCACAGCATCGTGATGCCTTGGTCTGCGAGCTCGACCATCACGTCTAGCACTTCTTTGATCATCTCGGGATCCAGTGCAGAAGTCGGCTCATCAAACAACATGATTTTGGGCGTCAGACACAGGGCCCGAGCGATGGCCACACGCTGTTGCTGGCCGCCTGACAGCTGCAAAGGGTACTTGCTCGCCTGCTCAGAGATGCGTACGCGCTCGAGTTGTTGCATGGCACGCTCTTCGGCTTCCTTTTTGGGCAATTTGCCGACCCACATCGGTGACAGGGTGAGGTTTTCCAGCACGGTCAGGTGAGGGAACAAATTGAACTGTTGGAACACCATGCCGACCTCTTTGCGCACCCGATCGATGGCTTTGACATCGTCACTGAGTTCAGTGCCGTCGACAACGAGTCGACCTTGCTGGTGTTCTTCTAAGCGGTTGACACAACGAATCAGCGTCGATTTTCCAGACCCTGATGGGCCGCAGATGACAATGCGTTCGCCGCGTTGAACTTCCAAATCGATATCGCGCAACACATGAAAGTTGTTGCCGTACCATTTATTGACTTTTTCGAATGTGATGATGGGATCAGACACGATCTCAATCCTTTAGCGTTGTTTGCCTTTGTTGACTTGTTTCTCTACCCAGCGGCTGTAGCGCGACATCGAGAAACAAAAAGCGAAATAAACCAGAGCCACGAACAAGTAGCCCTCGAGAATGAAGGGGTGCCACTCGGGATCGCCAGACAATGCCAGTCCCAGCGCACCCAGCAATTCATACATACTGACGATGGTCACCAGTGAGGTGTCCTTGAAATTGGAGATGAAGTTGTTCATCAATCCTGGGACCACCATCGCCAAAGCCTGAGGCAACACGATTTTGCGCTGGGTTTGCCAATACGACAGGCCCAGCGTAGCTGCTGCTTCGACTTGGCCTTTGGGTATGGCTTGCAAACCACCTCGAATGGTTTCTGCGGTGTAGGCTGACATGAACAGGGTGATGCCCACGAGAACACGCACCAAGACATCAATCGTGGTGCCTGCCGGCATGAACAAAGGGAACATGAATGACGCCATGAACAGCACCGAAATCAGCGGAACCCCTCGAATCAATTCGACGAACACAACACACAGGGTGCGAATGGCTGGCATATTGGAGCGGCGGCCCAGTGCCACCAATAATCCCAGAGGGAATGAGGCAACGATGGACAGGGTCGACAACATGATCGTTAAAGGCAGGCCGCCCCATCGATCCGTGGTGACCACACTCATGCCGGCCACACCGCCATGCATCAAGACAAAGAACAAGCCCAGCACCACGACCCAGTAGGCCAGTAAGCTGCGATTCCAAAATGCCCGGATGCAACTGATGATCAACAAACCAATCATCAGCAGGGTGGCGACGATGGGGCGCCAGGCTTCCTCAACGGGATAGCGTCCCAAAAAGATGACCTTGTATTTTTCACCGATCACGCCCCAACAAGCACCAGCGCCTTCGGCATCACAAGACTTCAAGTCAGGCATCCACACGGCCGTGCCAATCGCCCATTGGAACAAGGACGGCAGCATCCATAACAGCAGCCCACCCAAAATCAAGGTCGCCAATGTCGTGGGCAAATCATGGAATAAATTCGAGCGCATCCAAGCGACTGCGCCGTCTGTGCGGACGGGAGCGGGACGCGCCTCAATGGGTTGAAAAGTAGATGTATTCATGATCATGCCCTCATCTTTCCAAGATGGCGGAGCGCTTGTTGTACCAGTTCATCAGGCCAGAGGTTGCCAATGAGGTGCTCAGGTAGACCAACATCACCACGGCGATGCATTCGACCGCTCGTCCTGTTTGATTCAACGAGGTATTCGTGATGGACACAATGTCGGGGTAGCCGATGGCGACAGCCAATGACGAGTTTTTGGTGAGGTTCAAAAACTGATTGGTCACAGGGGGAATGATCACACGCAGGGCTTGTGGCAAAAGAATCAATCGCATCGACTGTCCTTTGCTCAAGCCAAGCGCGGCAGCAGCCTCCCCTTGGCCCTGGTGGACCGATTGAATGCCTGCGCGCACGACCTCAGCGACAAATGAAGCGGTGTAGATCGTGAGCCCCAATGTGATCGCCAAAAACTCAGGCGTCACGGCGGCACCGCCCTCCACAGCGAACTCGCCTTTGTGTGGGGCATTCATTTCCATGGGAGCACCCCCGACGGCCCAACCGATCAAGATGCCCAAGAAAACGACGGCCAATGGCACCCAAAACATGCTGCGAGGCTCACCGGTGGCTTCGAAATGCGCCCGTGCTCGGCGGCGTGTCAGCACCGCAGCGATGACACCTACCACGCCACCCAGCAGCGCAGTCAGGTGGCCCATGGCCCAGACAGGCTCTGGAAAAGTCAGTCCGCCCTTGCTCAGGAAAAAAGATCCCCATTTCCAAGGTGCCCAGCTGTCAGGGAGCAAATGGGTGAGCAGGAAATACCAGAGCAGCAATTGAATAAGCACCGGCACATTGCGGAAAAACTCAACGTAGGCCGTGCACACCGCACGCACCAAAATATTGCGGGAGAAAGAGCCCACGCCAAGCAGTGTGCCCAATAGGGTGGTCAAGATGATGCCCAGCACAGCCACGCGCAAGGTATTGAGTAAACCCACGATGAAGGCTTGCCAGTACGGCTGCTGCGACTGAAACGGAATGACGGACTCGCCAATATCAAAGCCGGCGGGGTCACCCAAGAAGTCAAAGCCACTTTGAATGCCGCGCGCTTCCATGTTTGTCAGCGTGTTGTGCGTCAAGACTGAAATGACAAACACGATCGCCGCAACTGCAATGATTTGATAGATCACACCGCGAAAGGCTTGGCTGCGCCAAGACCAACGCTGTCGGTGCGCAGGAACAGGTGTATTCATGGCTATTTTTGAGAAGAGCGTGGGGGTGACAGTCGAGATCCTGACCGCCACCCACTAATAAAAAACCGTGTGTCGAGCATGGTCGAACACACGGTTGATACCGAGACGGTTAGATCAACGCAGAGGAGGCGCGTACATCAAGCCGCCTTGTGTCCACTGGCTGTTGACGCCGCGTGGCAGGTTCAACGGGGTCTTAGGGCCGACGTTGCGGTCAAAGATCTCGCCGTAGTTGCCCACTGCATCGATGGCGCGTGCCATCCAGTCGGCATCCAAGCCCAACAGCTTACCGGTATCTTGGCCTTTGCCACCCAAAATGCGGTTCGCGCTGGGGTTGTCGCCGTCTTTTTGGGTCTTCCAGTTCGCTTGGGTGATGCCGACTTCTTCAGCTTCCACCAAGCCATGGATCACCCACTTCACAATGGCGAACCACTCGTCATCACCCCGGCGAACCATGGGACCCAGAGGCTCTTTGGAGATGATTTCGGGCAGGATCACGTGATCGGCTGGGTTCTTCGCTTCGTTGGCACGAATCGAAGCCAAGCCAGAGGCGTCGGTGGTGTAGGCCACACAACGGCCTGCAAAATAGGCTGCGTTGGTCGCATCCAGCTTCTCGTACACGACAGGCTTGATCTTCAGGCCGTTGGCGTTGGAGAAGTCAGTCAGGTTCTTTTCCGTGGTGGTGCCAGACTGCACGCAAACGGTTTGGCCCTTGAGCTGCTTGGCGCTTTTGATGCCAGTGCGCTTGGGAACCATGAAGCCCTGACCGTCATAGTACGTCACAGCGGTCATGTGCAAGCCCAGAGAAGCATCGCGCGTGATGGTGAACGTGGTGTTGCGAGACAACACGTCGATTTCACCAGACTGCAACGCGGTGAAGCGCTGTTGTGAGGTCAAAGGCACGTACTTCACTTTGTCAGCAGAGCCCAAAGTTGCTGCGGCCACCGCACGGCACACATCCACGTCCAAGCCAGACCACTTGCCGTTGGAGTCAGCGCCTGAGAAGCCGGCCAAGCCACTGTTCACGCCACAGACCACTTGACCACGTGCCTTGATGGCATCGAGTGTGGCGCCTGCGTGGGCAGCTGTGCCCAGCATGGCGGCAGTGGCTGTGACAGCCAAGGTGGCCAATTTCCATTGACGGATGGTTTTCATACAAACTCCTGATTGTTTTGATATTAAAAATGCAAAAAGTCACGCTGACGCGACCCTTACAAACTCAAATGTACTCAAAAGACAGCTTTTGAGCATCGGGGTTTTCACCCGGTTGGCGTCGATCTCATTCGATTGATCACAACATTGGACACTGTATGCAAATAAGGTGCCAACCCTGGATCGAGAGAAATGGCGCCTCACTCCCTGTGGATGGCACTGCGAGGGTGCCATTGGGCGCCATGATGCGCGTGTCGAGTGCGAGGCAAGCCATGTTGGTGCAAGCAGGCAAAATACGACCAAACGCGGCATTTGGCTGCGCCAAGACCCATAGGAGAGACCATGACACAAGCGTTGTTGATTCAGAAAGTAGACGACCAATACTCCTGCGCAGTGACTGAAATGCCGCAGCTACCGGCCATGGAGGCCTCGCAGGTGCGGGTACAAGTGAGTCACTCGACCATCAATTTCAAAGATGGCCTGGCGATCACGGGGCGCTCGCCGGTTGTCCGCAAATTTCCGATGGTCCCCGGGATCGATTTCGTGGGCACGGTCATTGAGAGCCTTCACCCGAAGTGGCAACCCGGCGACGCCGTCATCCTGAACGGATTTGGGGTGGGCGAAGGACACTGGGGCGGGTTGGCGCCGTTGGCCCAGGTGTCTGGGGATTGGCTGCTGGCTCTGCCGCAGACCATTTCGCCACAACGCGCCATGGCCATAGGCACAGCGGGATACACGGCTGCGCTCTGCGTCCTTGCTTTGTTGGACCACGGGGTCAAGGCAGGCGATGAGGTATTGGTGACAGGGGCCAGTGGCGGCGTTGGTTCGGTGGCGACTGCTTTGCTGGCACAGCACGGTATCCGCGTGGTGGCCAGCACTGGCAAGTTGGCAGAGGCGGCTTATTTACAAAACCTGGGTGCGGCAGAAGTCATCGACCGAGCTGCTTTCAGTGACCCCGGCAAGCCGCTCCAAAAGGAACGTTGGGCCGGCGTGGTGGACTCGGTCGGCAGCCACACTCTGGTCAACGCGTGTGCGAGCACCCGGTACGGGGGCATCGTTGCGGCTTGTGGTTTGGCGCAAGGCATGGATTTGCCCGGCTCTGTGGCGCCGTTCATTTTGCGGGGCGTGACCTTGGCGGGGATAGACAGCGTGATGGCTCCAATGGCCAAACGCGAACGGGCTTGGGCGATGCTGGCCCAAGATTTGTCGCCAGACCTGCTTGACAGCATGACCCAAGTGGTTGGTCTGAGTGGTGCGCTGGAAGTTGCGCCGCGCATCTTGGCGGGACAAGTCAAGGGCCGAGTTGTGGTCGATGTCAATCAAGCCTGAGGTCAGCCTCGGGCTCAGGCACGATTGCTCGGTAGGCGTGCCACGTGGCATAGCCCATCACCGGCCCCATCACGACCAGACCCATGAAATAAGGCAACATCGATAGCACGATGGTGATCGTGATCGTGCCGCCCCACACCAGCATAGCCAGCGGGTTGGTGAAGCACGCTCGGATGCTGGTCAAGACGGCGGTGATGGCGTCTACTTTGCGGTCCATGATCATTGGGATCGCGACCACCGATGCCATGAAGATCAGACCAGCGAATACGGCCCCAACGGCGATGTAGGCCAACAGGAAGTCCAAGTTTTCGGGGTTCATGAGTTGGGCCAAGATGTTGTTCTCCTCAGGGACGACATCAAAACTCACCGCAAAAACGATCAAAGCGGCACGTGCCCAGAGCATTTCCAACACCAAGAGCACGGCTGCGAACAACGACAGTGTCCCGGCTGTCGGCAGCCAGGCGTCCAGCGCTTGCGAGAGCAGCGGGCGTTTGCCTTCCTCAATCGATTTGCTGCTTCGATACAGGCCGAGGCATAAAAACGGACCCACCAGCAAAAATCCAGCGCTCAAGGCCAATACGTACTCTGTGGCCGATTCAAAGGCGCGCAGCAAGATGTGCCCCATGATGAAAAAGCACAAGCCAAAAAAGAGTGCGATGCCTGGGCATTTGAAAAAGTCTCGCCAACCTGACAGCCACCAACCGAAAGGCGCCGTCATCCGGACCGAGTTGAGGCGCAGCCCCAGAGTGCGTCGCGTGGCTTGGGCGGCGTCGGTCTGCTCGTCGTCTCGAATGATGACGCCGTTGGCGTCCTTGCGAAGCTCTGGGCTGGGTTCGACAGGTGGGGTGGGGGAGGTGTGGGTCATGTGCAGGGCCTTGAGGCCGCTCCGTCCGTTCAAAATACGGTAGACAGTATCTATACGCCTCTCGCGCCGGACACTTGGGGTTTGCCCTAAACTTTGAATATGAACACCGTGTCACCCCCTTTCAGTGCCCCTTCCGTGTGGGAGGACCAACTGCGCGCGCAGGGCTATGTGCTGTTGGCTCCGGACGATGTGCCCAGCTGGAGCGGCGCGACCCGAGAGGCGTTAGAGGCTTTGGTCCCGTCTTGGGATGGCTTGCCGCTCGACGAATACTTGAAAGACGGTGGGCGTTACCGCCGGCGCCGACACAGCAGTTATGTGGTGACCGGCGAGCAAGTGGAGAGGGTGGCGCATCGGGCACATTGGCAGCCTGAGTCCTACAACGCCTTGCATGGCGGAATGGAGCGGTGGTTTGAGCCTTTGGGAACCGAATGGGATGCATCTGCGGCCTGGGTTTCTTTGCTGCGGGCGACTGCAGGCGCCGCCACAGCGCTGCGCGGTGCTCAACAGTGGTTTATTGAGGCGCATCAATTTCGAATTGACACCACGGACGGCATCGGACGCCCCACGCCTGAGGGTGCTCA
>JBEAPX010000035.1:0-32331 GCA_041164205.1 Pseudomonadota bacterium | reverse complement strand
TCATTGGGCTTGAACACCGGCAAGTGGGGGTGTCGCGCCTTGACCGCGTCAATACAAGGTCCAAAAGCCGAGCAAGTGAACAAGATGCCATGAACACCTGTGGCCACCACATAGTCCGACAAATCCAAAAACCTCTGATGCATCGCGGCATCCAATCCTTGGCCAGATCCCGCCAAATCAGCAGACAAGCTGTCGTCCAACACATTCATCCGAATGGCGTTCGGCCACTGTTCCGCCATGACGGTGTTGATCGGGTCCACTGAGTGAGAGAGTGCATGTATCAACGCGATGCGCATATAGGAGTCCCAAAAGTTCAACACCTATTTTCGGGCCATCCCTCTCTCAGCCGTGTTACCTGTGAGTCAGTGAACCACGGGGCCATTGGCCCCAACGTCAGAGACGCGCCTTGCCATCAGCAGCTTGGACTTGCAACAGTCGACGGATGCGCCACACCAGCACCACCCCCAGCGAGCAAGACACTGCGTTCAATAACCAGGTCAAACTCCAGGTGCCTTGAGTGTCGGCCAGCCACGCGGCAATGGGTGGCATCAAAAACTGTCCGGTCATCGACATCTGGGTGGTCCAGCCCAGCGAGGTCGACACCGTTTGCTCACTCGGAGCCAATCGCACCGCCAGGGAAAACAGAGAGCCAGGGATCAAGCCACCCACGCCAGAGAA
Source organism: Pseudomonadota bacterium (assembly GCA_041164205.1). Taxonomy (GTDB): domain Bacteria; phylum Pseudomonadota; class Gammaproteobacteria; order Burkholderiales; family Burkholderiaceae_C; genus RS62. The sequence continues at coordinate 31,653 of JBEAPX010000035.1, read as the reverse complement.
CAACAAAGCCGCAGCAATGCGCCACTCTACCGGCATGGCGATGCCTCCCGCGAACACCACCACCGCACCGAGGAACATCACCACAAAAGCGGTCCCCATCACCTTGTGCGGCGCCACGCCCCGATGCAAGAGCTGCCCTGCCCCGACGTTGCCAAAGATATTCACCAATGACGCTGCCGCAGTCACGACACCTGCCGTGGCCGACCCCATACCAGACTCGTGCATCAAAGTCGGGAAGAACCCAATCACCACCAACCATTGGCTGGAATACATCCCAAACGCCAGGGCCACCCACCAAGTACCTGGATTGCGCCAGGTTTGCATCAGCCGGGCGCCTTGGCTCAGGTCGCCTGCAGCGCCCTTGGGCACCGGTGCAGCAGGCACTTGACGCCAGACCCCCCAAGCGCACAACAGAGACACCCCAGACAAGACCCACCACCAGACAGGCCACGCAAACGCACTCAAGACCCAAGGCCCAACGATCATCGAAGTGGCCGTGCCAGCGGGCATGAAGGTGCCCCATACCCCCATCGTCTGGGCCAATCGATGTGGTGGTACCAGTCGGCGAAGCAAGGCAGGAGCAGGCACCACCACCAACAAAAAGGCCATGCCCTCCAAGGTTCGGCACAGCAAAAGCACCGGCACCGACGTTGACAAACCACCTAAAAAGCTGGAGGCCGCCATCAAGATTAGGCCTGTCAGCACGCTGCGCCGCAGGCCCATGCTGTCGGCCAACATCCCGATGAAGACGGCCATCAACATCCCTGCAAACTGGGACATGGAGAGCAGCATCCCCGCCTCGACCAAAGTCATGCCCAGCTGCTGCTGCAAGATCGGAATGGCCACGGGCACTTTACCCACGTGCATGGCCGCTGAGGTGCCAGCCACAATCACCCACGCCGCAGCGCCTTGAGAGGATGGCATCGAACGCTCGGCAACAATGGTCATGATTCAAAGGGCTTTCCGGGCGCAAACGACCCAAGCAATCGAAGAGCCCGGGTCAAACAACAACCCAATCGCTCGGCATAAAAGCGCATAATAAATGCATCCCCGCCGCGTGTTGACGATCATGAGCCAAGCCCCCCTGCACAATCCCCCGACCCCTGTGGGCCTCGATGAATTGCAACACGATGTACACGCAGTGAACCAGGAAATTGACCGTTTGGCCTTTGTCATGCGCATTGACTTAGAGGACGAATTGCAAGTTCATCGGCTGTTGTACGGGCCGCTCTCGCCAGAGGCGCATCCTGGCGAACACCTAGATTTGCTGCGTGGGCTGTTATTGCTTCGGGGCAAAATCCGCCAGCGCCGTCTCAACGCAGGCCTTCCCGACGGCCCGAGCCCCATTGCCGAACACATTTACCCTCTGCTGCGCATCCACGAAGACGACTGCACCAAGCCACCCACACAAAGCTAAGTCTGCGGCCACTGAAACAGCGGTGGCTCTTTGGCAAAGAATCGCTCGACCGCTTGGGCGTTGTACGGATCGCAAAAACACAAGCCTTGGTCATTCGCCTCGGTGTTGAGCACGTCGCGCAAATCCTTGCCCAACGCGTCATTGACACGCTGTTTGATCAAGCCCGTGGCCAATCGAGAGGCCTGTTTCATTCGGTTGGCGTATGTGTGAGCCGTGGCCATCAAATGCTCGTTGTCGACGACTTCCATGACAATGCCCAGTTGCTGCGCCTCTTGCACGTCCACCTCGCGCGCCGTCATCATCAGCTCCTTGGCACGTTGAATACCGACCACCCGAGGCAAGGTGTAAAACGCCCCGCAATCGGGCACCAAACCAATCCGCATGAACGACATGCAAAAACGCGCCTTTGGCGTCGCCAGCACCATGTCTGCTGCCAGCGCCAAGCTGAAGCCAGCACCAAACGCAGGGCCATCCACCGCGGCAATCAAGGGCTTGTCCATCTCAATCAACTCGGCAACCCATTGGTACAGCTCACCCATGCGTTCTCTCGTGTCTTGGGGCGTGATCTTGCCAGCGCGTTCTTTCATCGCCCGGATATCTCCCCCAGCACAAAACACACCGCCCGCGCCGGTCAACACCACGACCCGCACATCCGGGTCACGCACCACGCGGGGCACCGCCTCGGCCATGGCTTCGCGCATCTCCTGAGAAAACGAGTTCCGGGACGCAGGCTGATTCATGGTCAGCGTGGCAACGCCATCTGCAATATCGACGATCAGGGCACTCATATTTTTTCCATTCTGGCGCTCAAGCGCCGATTCATAGAGCCATTTCAACCTGCCCACCGCTTGGGCGATCCAGCGCCCTCGCCCATGGTCTTAGGTCAGTCAACACGCCAACGCCTCAGGGCGCCTGCACTTGCGCCAAACCGTGGGAAATCACCAGAGCATCGCGCTCTGCCACGCGCGCCTGGAATTGAACGCCCAGCGCCGTACGCCACATCTCCACTTGAATGTTCTCGCCCGGATACACGGGCCCCGCAAATCGCAACCCCAAATGCGTCAAGCGATCGGGCTGGTAATCACACAACGTTTTGATCAGCGCGTGACCGACCGCACCGTATGTGGCCAGGCCGTGCAAAATCGGCCGCTTGAAGCCGGCTGCGAGCGCCACGGCAGGGTCAGCGTGCAACGGATTCAGGTCCGAGCACAAGCGGTACAGCAGCGCAGCCTGTGGCAAAGTCGGCATCACGCAGGTGAACTCTGGCGGCGTTGGCGGACACGCAGGCTTGGGCTCCGGAGGCGCATCCCCACCCTCAGGCCCATTGCCAGCTTGCTGCGAAAACCCACCATCGCCCCGACAAAACGTGGTGCCCGACAGCGTCGCGAGCAAGTCGCCAGACGATTGCTCGTATAGGCGCCGCTCATGGACCAACAGCGCGCCTTTGTCCGCGCCTTTGTCCACCAAATGGGTCACCTTCAACTCACCCACCACGGTGGAGGCCACAGGCAATGCTCGATGCAAAGTCAGGCTTTGTTCACCATGGAGCACCTTGACCCAATCAATGCCTGAGTTTTGCTCTTTGATCCAAAACCCTGGCGACGCCAGCACCACGGGCATCGTGGGCACGGCGAGCATATCGGGCTCGTACACAAAGCGAAGTTGCTGGGTGTCCATCGGATCGTAGCCATAGCCAACGCCCAACGCATACATCGCGCTGAATCGCCAGTCATAGGTTTGCACCACTGGCTCAAATGACCAATTTTTCAGCTTGTCGTAATCGATCGCCATGTCATATCCCCTCGGGTTGCTGTCTCTCCGCCTGAGTCCATCAGATGGGGTCCCAGCTGAACACATCCGCGCTGCGATCGAGTTTGGCAAATCCCGCCCGCAGAGATGCCATGCCGTGTTCGGCGATCGACTCAGGCGACCACCCCTCGCTGCGGTGCACGCTGCGAATGGGACGGTTGTGATTGAACAAAAATATCTCGTTGGCGCGCACGCCAAAAATCTGCGCTGTGACGTCGGCCGCTTGGTCCGCCATCAAATAGACCGCCAAGGGCGCGATTTTTCGGGTTTCCATGCGCTTCATGCGCTCCACCCGCAATTGCTCTTCGGGTGTCTCAGCGGGAATCGTGCCAATCAACCGGCTCCACGCGAAAGGCGCGATCACATTCGACCTCACGTTGTAGCGAGCCATATCTAGGGCGATCGATTTCGACAAGCCCACCAATGCCATCTTGGCGGCGGAGTAATTGGCTTGTCCAAAGTTGCCCACCAAACCTGAGGTGGATGTCATGTGCACGTAGCTGCCGCTGCCTTGTTCCTTGAAATGGTTGGCGGCGGCACGCGAGACGTAAAAACTACCGTTCAAGTGCACGTCGATCACTGCTCGCCACTCTTCAACACTCATGCGGAAAAACATACGGTCTCGCAAAATGCCCGCGTTATTGATCACCCCATCAATGCGACCAAAGTGGGTGACCGCAGTCTCAACCAAACGGTTGGCAGCGTTCCAGTCGGCCACACTATCGGTGTTGGCCACAGCCTCACCGCCTGCGGCAATGATCTCGTTCACCACCGCCTGTGCGGGCCCAACATCTGCACCCTCACCGCTGGCATTGGTTCCCAAGTCATTGACCACCACCTTGGCACCCGAGGCCGCCAAGGCCAACGCAAAGTCACGGCCTATGCCGTTTCCAGCGCCTGTGACCACCACAACTTTGTCTTGCAACATCTTTGCCATTTTGTCCCCTCACCTCATTGAGTTCACGCCTCTTCTGCGGGCGCGATGTAAAACTGTGGATACAAACGCCGCACGGGTTCGCCATCAAGCTTCCAGGTCATGCACTGGTTCAAGTGCGGCGGGGGTTCCTTGATTTCAGAGGCGGCGTTCGGCCCCTTGCCGTAAAAGCGCGAATAAATCGGCACTGCTTGATACGCGGCCGTCGCCATGTTGGCCAACAGTTCCCGCATATGGGTGCATCCCTCAACCCCACCCATGGCCTCCGCAATGGCCTTGCGCCAACCGCGCCCCATCGTTTTGCCAACGAGCTTTTGCAACACCGGCTGCGTTTGTCGACACTCCGCTGTGGGAATGTGATGCATATTGCTGCCAATCGACTGAATCACCAGCTGCTCATCGACGGTAATGGTGATCACGATGTCATGCACCGGCACCCCCGTCGGAATCGGCAGCCGCTCTGCGTCGTAGCTGTCATAGGTGCGCGTGTCGAGCAGCCGCGCCTCGATATCGAACAGGCCGTCTTCACGCACAAAAGCGTCGTACACCACTTGTCGGCGATGGATCGCCTGTCTTTTCACTTCGGTCATGAGAACACAATCACTCCGCGGGCATTGCGCCCTTGGGCCAAATCATCAAACGCTTGAGGTGCCTCATCAATGCTGTAACGCTGCGTGATGAGCTCATCCAGTTTGAGTTGCCCGGTTTGATACAACGACAGCAGTCTGGGGAAATCGTGGCGCACGCGTGCTGACCCGTAATAGCTGCCTCGCAAAACTTTTTCTTGCAGCGCAAAGGCACTGCTGCGCACCGACGTCATATCCTTGGCCGAGGCCACGCCGACCACAATGGCCTCACCACCTGCTCGCAAACAGCCAAAGGCTTGCGCGATGATTTCGCCATAACCAACACACTCAAAGGCGTAGTCCGCGCCACCACCGGTCAATTTGCGCAGCACACTGACCACGTTGTCGATGTCCTTGCTGTTGACCGTGTGCGTCGCGCCAAACACCTTGGCCATCTCCAGTTTGCTGTCCATGATGTCCACCGCGATGACCATGGCGGCACCAGACATTGCACAACCATGGATGGTGCTCAGTCCAACACCCCCTGCACCAAACACCACACACACCGATCCGGGCGTGACTTTGGCGGTGTTGCAGGCCGCGCCCCACCCTGTCATGACGCCACAACCAATCAGGGCGCAACGATCCAAGGGCACATCTCGGGTGATTTTCACCACGCTGCCCAATGCCAGCGTCGCATACTCGGCCATCACGCCGCAGCTAGACATCACATTCAACCGATCGCCATGGGCGTCGAAAGTGCGGGCGTGTCCGCCCACCAACGAGGCCGGCCAAGCATTGCCCACTTCACACAAATTGGAACGCCCGGTCACACACTGCCGACACTGTCCGCAGGTGTACACAAAGCTGCTGATCACATGATCACCCACCGCCACTTCAGTCACACCCTCGCCGACTTGCACCACCACACCCGCGCCCTCGTGCCCCAACACAATGGGCGTCGGCAAATTCAAAGTGCCATTGGTCACAGAGAGATCACTGTGGCACACGCCGCAGGCGCCAACTTTGATCATCACCTCACCAGGGCCCGGTGGCTGCACCATGATGGTCTCCACCTGGATACCGCCATCACCTCCGCGGTATACCACCGCCTTGGCGGTTTGCGCTGTTCCGATGGTCATCGTTCGCTCCTTGAACTCATGGGTCTGCGCGTCAACTTGGGAACAGTTGAAGCCAGCCTTGTGCCCTTATATTGGTCTCGCGGCACCGGTTGTATCGATGCTGTCGATGCATTCTTAAGCACTTCGAAAGTTTTCCCATGTCACCACTGGTACAAAGCGCGCCACTTGCCAATTTGCACGACATCGACGCGCTCGCCAAGTTTGCGCGAATCCAGGGGGATCGCACCGTCCTGCAAGTCGATGGAACGCCGGAGACCTTGACATTTGCCCAGTTGGATCGCCGTGCCAGCCAAGTGGCTCATTGGCTCCATGCGCTGGGCTTGCAGCCAGAGGATGACATTGCCCTGCTGATCGAAAACCGTTTGGACTATTTCACCATTGCCTGGGGAGCGCGGCGTGCCGGCCTTTACTACACGCCGATCAGCATCCACTTGCGCGCCGCAGAGATTGGCTATGTCCTGCAGGACAGCGGCGCCAAGCTGCTCATCACCAGCAACCAATTGGCACCCACAGCGCGCGACATCGCGCAGGCATCTGGCTGGCAAGGTCCGTGTTACTTGGTCGACAGCCCAGCCGACGACCAAGCCAATGACTGGCCGTTGTTGCCGGCGATTTGGGACACCTTCGACCCCGAATCGCGTTTACCCCAACGCCCAGTGGGTCGCGACTTTCTCTACAGCTCCGGCACCAGTGGCAAGCCCAAAGGCGTGAAGCGCGCCTTGACGCCATATGAAGCCAGGCTTCAGCCCACCTTTGAGACCGAGTTTTTTGCCCAGCACTACGGCATCGGGCCAGACACCGTCTACCTGTCGCCCGCGCCCCTCTACCACGCGGCCCCACACCGATTCACCATGCGCACCATCGAGTTCGGTGGCAGCTGCGTGATCATGCCCAAATTCGATCCCGAGCGCGCCCTGCAACTGGTAGAGCTGCACCGCTGCAGCCACTCGCAGTGGGTGCCGACGATGATGGCACGTATGCTGGCGCTGCCCAGCGCAGTCAAAGACCAATACAACGTCTCGAGTATGCGCACCTTCATCCACGCCGCCGCACCTTGTCCACCCGAAGTCAAACAGGGCATCATCGACTGGTGGGGCCCCGTGGTGGTCGAGTACTACGCCGGCTCCGAGACCGTTGGCATCACTCTGCTGACCTCACAAGACTGGGCAGAACATCCCGGTTCAGTTGGGCGGCCTGTCTTGGGGCAACTCCACATCAAAGATGACGCGGGCAATGACCTGCCAGCCGGCGAACAAGGGATGATTTATTTCAGTGGCACGCCCCCGTTCGAGTACCACAACGACCCCGAAAAAACCGCCAAGGCCTACGCCGCTGACGGTTCCAGCACCTACGGCGACATCGGTCATGTGGATGAGGATGGTTTCTTGTACCTGTCGGGCCGGCGCACTGATTTGATCATCAGCGGTGGCGTGAACATTTACCCACAAGAAGTGGAGAACCTGCTGGCCACCTACCCCGGCATCTTGGATGTTGCGGTGATTGGGATTCCCGACGCCGACATGGGCCAACAGGTGATTGCCGTCATCGAACTGACGGCTGACACGGTTGCCAGCGAAACCTTGGCCGCAGAGATCATCGCCCACTGCCGAGCCCATTTGGCCGGTGTGAAATGCCCCAAGCGCATTGACTTCACCGACCACCTGCCGCGTGAGGCCAATGGCAAGCTGTATAAACGCCACCTCATCGCTGAATACGAACAAGCGGCCCAACGCTGAACACCGCAGCCGCAATAAAGGACATTGTCATGACCCCATCACAACCCATGGCGCTCGCAGGTCTGCGCGTGTTGGATCTGTCTCGCTTGCTGCCCGGACCCATGACCAGCCATATCTTGGTGGGATTTGGCGCCGACGTCATCAAGGTCGAGGACACTGGCGCCGGTGACTACGCGCGACGCAACGTACCGCTGGTTCTGGGCGAGTACGGCGCCACATTCACCTCCACCAACCCCGGCAAGCGCTCTATTGCTCTCAACCTCAAGACCGACGAAGGCCGCGCCCTGTTGCGCGAGTTGCTCGCTACCACCGACGTCGTGATCGAGAGCTTTCGCCCTGGCGTCATGACCCGTCTCGGCCTCGATCCGCACGACTTATTGGCTGAGTTTCCGCGCTTGATTTACTGCGCCATCAGTGGGTACGGACAGCAAGGTCCCGAAGCCAAACTCGCAGGGCATGACATCAATTACCAAGCCTCCTCTGGCTTGCTGGCTCAGCGACTCGCCGGCGACTTGTCGGTACCCAGTTCGGTGCTCGGCGATTTGGTGGGTGGTTCCATGAGCGCCGCGATGTCGATCATGGCAGCCATACTGCAACGCCAAGCCACTGGGCAAGGCCAATTCATCGACATATCACTGGCGCATGGCGCCATGGCGTTGCTCGCGCACACTGGCGTCTCGGAGTTCAACGCAGAGCCCGGCGTGCCGTTTGGTGAGTCAAGGCTGACGGGAGGCAACCCCTCTTACGGTGTCTACGAAGCCGCCGATGGACGGCTGGTCGCCCTGGGCGCACTGGAGCCCAAGTTCTGGCAAGGCTTCTGCGCTGGAGCTGGCCTTGACGACTTGGCTGACCTCAACACCAATGGTGACGCGGCCACGCGCGCCATGATTCGCCAGCGCTTGACCGACCTGTTCAAAACCAAGTCCGCCGCTGAATGGCATCGCCTTGGCGAGGAATGGGACGTGTGCATGAACGCAGTCAATACCTTGGCCGAAGCGCGGGCGTGGGCAGAGCCACACCACCGTGCTTTATTTCATGAGTATGAACAGGCGGGCTCAGGTCGCAAAGTTCGGGTGCTCGCCGGTGTCACTGGCAACCTCGCGCGCACTGCCCAACCCCTAAGCCCACCACCCGCGCAAGGGCAGCACACCCGCGAAATCCTCCAGTCGTTAGGCAAATCTGATGACGACATCACACGCTGGATCAGCGCCGGGGCCATCAACCCCGATGCGTGAAGGTGCATGGCGCACCCAAGGGTAATGCCATCGGGTTTGTGTCATGCTTACACCTTGTTTGCCCTGCGTTGGCTAGGGCCGTAGAACCACAGGTGAAAAATCATGAACCGTTTGCGCTTTATCGTCCGCCGTTGGTTGGTGCTCTTAGGTCTGGGCAGCATGGCCAGCGTGCCAGCGGCGGCGGCAGGCTGTCCCGCGTTGCTCAACCACACCATGGGCAAGCTACAAGACGGCTCTCCCCAATCGTTGTGCCAGTACCAAGGCCAAGTGATTTTGGCGGTCAATACTGCGAGTTACTGTGGCTTCACGCCACAGTATGAGGGCCTTGAGGCCTTGTACAAGGAATACAAAGACCAGGGTTTGGTGGTGTTGGGTTTTCCATCCAACGACTTCAATCAAGAAAAAAAGTCCAACCAAGAAATCGCAGACTTTTGCTTCAACACCTATGGCGTGGCCTTCCCCATGTTTGAAGCGTCATCGGTGCGCGGCGACAACGCCAACCCGTTCTTTAAGGCTCTACAAGCCGCAGGTGCGGGTGCCCCGCGCTGGAATTTTTACAAATATTTGATCGGGCGCGACGGACAAGTCATTGACAGCTACAGCAGTTTGACGGTCCCCAAAAAACTCACCAGCGCCATCGAAAAAGCGCTCAAGGCTCAGCCTTAAGCGCTTCAGTCAGCTGGGCGGGGTGCAATCAGCCCTGTCTAGTCACTGCAGGCCAGGCCACCCCAGCGCCATCACACCCAGCCAATCACTCGTGCAATTTATAGGCGGCGTGGCAGGCCACGCATTGCGCCGTTAAGTTTGACAACGCCTTGAGCGTGGCCTTCACATCGCCGGTGGTGCTGGCATCGCGAGCCACAATCGCAAACTGGCTCGCCGAGCGGTGCATTTGCGTGCCAATTGCCGCCATGCCTGCTGGCATGACTTTAGAAGACTCCTCGGCACCGTGGCGACCAAGCGAACTCATCCCGAGGCGCTGTTCAGCCACCCGCGCAGCCGCATCAAATTGCTCTTGCGAGAGCGCCACTTGGATCTCTTGAATGGCCTTCAAATGGTCGCGCATCCCGGCCAGAGTGTGCTCCCGCATTTTGTCCGGATACTTCACAAACTCTCGCGTGTCTGGGCCAAAGTCATGTGAATGCCCAGAAGCCGCGGCCTTGCTGTCACCGTGATGGCCACCGTGCATCGAACCGTCGTGCTTCATGTCGTGCTGCGCCCAAGCAGCGGTTGCCACCAAAATCGCCGCGCCCGCCGCCAGGCCTAACACCTTCACTTTTGCCATTGCCATCGATTACTCCAGTTTGAAAAGGTTTTCACTGTAACGCAGCGCTCGAGCGCATCAGAAGGAACGGGGCAAGCCCAACACGTGCTCAGCCACATAGCTGTAAATCAAGTTGGTCGAAATGGGGGCCACCTGATACAGACGGGTCTCTCGGAACTTGCGCTCAATGTCGTATTCGCAAGCAAAGCCGAAGCCACCGTGGTATTGAATGGCCACGTTGGCGGCTTCCCAACTGGCCTTCGCTGCCAAGTACTTCGCCATATTGGCTTGGGTGCCGCAAGGCAAATGCGCGTCATACAAACTGCAGGCGTCAAACCGCATCAAGTTGGCGGCTTCGGTCTCAATAAACGCGTCCGCGATCGGAAATTGCACGCCTTGGTTTTGGCCAATCGGCCGACCGAACACCTCGCGCGTTTTCGTGTATTCGGTGACCCGATCGATGAACCAATAAGCATCGCCGATGCACTCCGCCGCAATCAAGGTGCGCTCTGCATTGAGGCCATCGAGGATGTACTTGAACCCCTTGCCCTCTTCGCCAATCAGGTTTTCCTCGGGGATTTCCAAATTTTCAAAGAACAGCTCATTGGTCTCGTGGTTCACCATGTTGGGAATGGGGCGCACCGTGAGGCCTTTTTGCTGCGCCTCTTTCAAGTCGACCATGAAAATCGACATCCCTTCGCTCTTTTTCTTCACCTCTGCCAACGGCGTCGTGCGTGCGAGCAAAATCATCCAATCGCTGTGCTGGATGCGGCTGATCCACACCTTCTGACCATTGACCACGTAGCGGTCGCCTTTCTTGACGGCGGTGGTTTTGATCTTGGTGGTGTCGGTACCCGTGGTGGGTTCCGTGACCCCCATCGACTGCAAACGCCACTCACCCGTGGCAATTTTGGGCAAGTAATGGGCCTTTTGCTGCTCCGAGCCGTGCCGCAACAAGGTGCCCATGTTGTACATCTGACCGTGGCAGGCACCAGAATTGCCGCCACTGCGGTTGATCTCTTCCATGATGACTGTGGCCTCAGCCAGGCTCAGCCCAGAACCGCCGTATTCGGTTGGGATCATGGCGGCCATCCAACCGGCTTTGGTCAGGGCATCGACAAACGCCTCGGGGTACTCTCGCTTTTCATCGACCTTGCGGTGGTATTCATCTGGAAACTCCGCGCATAAGGCGCGAACGCCGTCGCGAATATCGGTGTACTGATCATCGAAACGTGCTTTGAACATCTCTTTTCCTCTGCTTTTTTCAAACTCAATTCAACAACAAGCTCACCTGCCCTTGCATGGTGAGACCACCCTCGGCGTCGCGCCCCCACACTTGGAACACGCCTTCACCAATGGGCTTGGCGCACAACTCAAACGGATGCAAGTCCAGCGTCGGACGCACCGCCTTGAATTCAAAGGCCGAGACGCGCGAACCCGGGCACTGCCGCTCGACCAAATCCACCATCAAAGTCGCGATCAAAGGACCGTGAACCACCAAACCGGCATAGCCCTCCACCTCTGTGGCATACGGCCGGTCATAGTGGATGCGATGGGCATTGAATGTCAGCGCCGAGTAACGAAATAAGGCCGGTGGTGTGGGCTCAAACACGCGCGAAAACTGCTCATCTGTCGGCGCCAGCACAGGCGTGGGCAATGGCGCGGACGGCGCTTGATCAGCCGCGCCGCGATAGACGATGTCTTGCTCTTCGCTCAAGCACACGCCGTGGGCATTGCTCACCTCATGGCGCACCACCACAAACACCAACTCACCCGATCGACCCGCCTTGTGCTGTACCGACTGAATGCTCGACACCAAAGTCGCTTCATCGCCCACCCGCAAAGGGTTGCCTGATTCCCACTGCAATCGACCGCCAGCCCACATCCGACGCGGCAACGGAACCGGCGGCAAAAATCCGCCTTTCTTGGGGTGGCCATCTTCCGCAATATCGGCTTGCGCGGCTTGGGGCAAAAAATAAAGCCAACGCCCGAGCGGCGGGACTGCATCGCCATCTTTGGGCGGTGGCCCCTCGCGATCCAATAAGGCATGAAGGCCACACAGCGGCGCCGAGCGAATGACCTCGCGGTGGGTCTCGCTGCGACCAACCCAGCTCTGCAAGTGCTGGAGCTGGGCCTCATCAATCACGGAAGAAGTGCTCATAGGTGTTCATCAAGAGTGGGCCTCGCTGGCCAAGTACTTGGAGACCAAGTCCTTTTTTAACACCTTGCCAGACAGCGTGGTCGGCATGGCCGGAACCACCACCACCTGGGCAGGTCTTTTGTATGGGGAGAGATTGTCTCTCAAGTGTTGGGCCCACACTGCCTCATCGATTTGGGTGCGAGACTCGAGCTCGACAAACGCCACCACGCGCTCATTGCCATCTGCTTCCGGCACACCCACCACTGCGGCCACCCGCACCCATGGCAAGCGCATCAGCACCGCCTCGACCTCCCCAGGGTAGACGTTGAAGCCGCTGCGCACAATCATCTCCTTGAGGCGCGCGACGACAAACAACTCGCCGGCTGGCCCCTGATAACCAACGTCGCCACTGGCGTACCAGCCGCCGGGGCGCATCACCGCAGCAGTCGCCGCCGGGTCGCGGAAATAACCGGCCATCAAGCCTTCTCCGCGCATCCAGATCTCACCACGTTCACCCGGCGCAACGTCCTGACCCTGTGCGTCGACGATGCGCATTTGGGCGCCTTCGACCACGTAGCCTGCCGAGGTGTCGGCTCGGTTTTCGTCCTTTTTGACCACCGAAAGCACACCCGCGTACTCCGACAACCCGTAGCCATGGTGCAGTGCAAATCCAGTCACCCGCTCGATCTCCTCTTTCAGCGGTAACAGCAGCGGTGCCGCACCGGCGTACATGTATTTGAGGTCGGGCGCATGAAAGCGCGCATCTGGATGTTCTTTGAGCCACGTGAGCAAGCGGGCGTACAGAGTGGGAGGCCCTTGCAATTGGGTCAAGCCCTTGTGCGCGAGCGCATCCAACACATCAGCCGGCTCGAACTGCTGTCGCATCAACATGGCAGAGCCGCTGTACAGGCAGGCCAACAAGACCGTCCCTAAGCCAAAGATATGCGTCATCGGCACATACGCATACGAACGATCCGTGCGGCGCAAGTCTCGCGACTCGCTGCTGACCTTGGCAAACTGAATCAGTCCTTGGTGCGTGATCATCACCGCCTTGGGTACGCCTGTGGAGCCAGAGGTAAAAATCATCGACGCCACGCGCGAGGCCAGTGGCTCAGCCTCCGCCACCGAACCGGGCCGGGATGCACCGACGTGCAAGCCGAGCACGCCGGAAGGCCGCGCGTCTGCCTCTTGGGCGTGTTGAGTGGCTGCAGCTGATCGTTCGCTGGTGTAGTACACCACGCGTGGATCACAACGCTGCGTGATGCCCTCGATTTCGCCACGAGACATCCTCGCGTTGACGCCACACGACCAAGCTTTCAGACGGCTGCACGCCAAAATCAAACCCACGTGCTGAGGCGCGTTTTCCGCCACCACCAGCACGCGGTCACCCGCACCCACACCCGCTTGAATCAACTCTTGCTCAAGCGCATCGGCCATGTCTGCCAACTGCCTCAGGGTCCAGCTGCGGTCGAGCTCTTCGATGAAAACGTGCTCCGGGTGCGCCTGGCACTGCACCTCGAACACGTCATGAATGAAGCGCATCCCAGAGGCTGTGCTCGCAGTGCTCATGTGCCTGCTCGCTCAAAAATCGCGGCCATGCCTTGGCCGCCTCCCACACACATCGTCTCTAAGCCGTAACGCACGCCCCGGCGTTGCATCTCATGCAACAGTGAGGTCATGATGCGCGCTCCCGTCGCGCCAACCGGGTGGCCCAGTGAAATCCCAGAGCCATTCACATTCAGCCGATCGTCCAAGCCGTCCAGCGTCTCACCCCACCCTTGAATGACGGCCAGCGCCTGACAAGCAAACGCCTCGTTGAGCTCAATCAAGCCCATGTCTTGCATGGATAGTCCCGTGCGCGCCATCAGCTTGTGCACCGCTGGTACGGGGCCAATGCCCATATGCGAAGGCTCACAACCCGCCGCCGCCCAGCCCACAAAGTAGGCCATGGGCGTGAGCCCCAGGGCCTCCAGCTGATCCTCCGCGACCACCAAACACGCCGCGGCGGCATCGTTTTGTTGGCTGGCATTGCCAGCGGTCACTGTGCCGTTGGGAAAGATGGTCTTAAGCTTGGACAGGCTTTCTAGGCTGGTCTCAGGGCGAACGCCCTCGTCCTGGCGAACCCACACAGCATCGCCTTTGCGCTGAGGCACTTCCACGGCCACGAGCTCATCGGCAAAACGCCCAACCTGCCAGGCCTGTGCCGCGCGGCTTTGGCTGCGCACAGCGAACGCATCGGCTTGTTCACGGGTGATTTGAAAATCGCGCGCCAAATTTTCAGCCGTTTCGATCATCCCGCTGATGCGCCCGAACCGGTGCTCGGGTTGGCTGCGCTCACGCCCGCGGTCCAGGCGATCGTGCAAGGTGACACTGCCAGACTTTTTGCCCTTGCGCATATCGGTGGTGTAGAACTCCACATTGCTCATGCTCTCGACACCTCCCGCCATCACCACATCTGCGGCCCCGGTCTGCACCATCATGGCTGCCGTGGCAATGGCTTGCAGGCCGCCCGCGCACCGCCGATCGAGTTGCATCCCCGGCACCTCAACCGGTAGCCCCGCCTCCAGGGCAATCCAACGCCCGGTGCACGGTGTTTCGCCGTTGGCGTAGCTCTGAGCGAATACCACGTCATCGATGCGCGCCGGGTCGATGCCGGTCTTGGCCAGAATCGCTCGGGCAACCGTCGCGCCCAAAACCTCCACGGGCACCGAGGCCAACGCCCCACCAAACGCCCCTATCGGCGTGCGCATTGGCGCCACAATCGCAGCTCTTCTCATGCTCGGCAATCTCCCATAAACATGGCGGGCTTTCGCAGCCCGCTTGGATCACAAATAGGCCAGACGCCCACTTGCCGTGTTGATTTGTCACTTCACTGGTAGTCGGTATATCAGATCACTCAGCTCGCACTTGCGACTCAGGCGACAATCGCCACCATGACACGTTGTCCCAGCGACCCGAGGCTCACCGACGTGCGTGGTGCCTGTTCGCATTGATCCAAGGTTTGACCCCCATGACCGTTGAATTTCGCTCTCCGCTGCAAAAGCGCATCTACACCATCATTTTCGAAGCCGACACCACCGCTGGCAAACGCTTTGATGTGCTTCTGATTGCCTTCATCCTGTTGTCGCTCATTGGCGTGGTACTCGACAGTGTCGCCAGCATTTCTGCGCGGTTTCATCTCGCCTTGTCGGTGAGCGAATGGTTTTTCACGATCGCCTTCTCGCTGGAGTATTTGCTGCGCTTGTATTGCGCCCCGCGCCCTTGGGCCTATGCCCGAAGCTTCTTTGGTGTGGTGGATTTGTTGGCGATATTGCCCACGTACTTGGCGTTTTTCATGCCTGAGGTGCACTCATTGATCGACATTCGCATCTTGCGACTGATGCGCGTGTTCCGAGTCCTCAAGCTAACGCACTATATGCACGAATACACCATGCTGCGCGACGCCCTCAAGGCAAGCCAACGCAAGATCATGGTGTTCTTGACCACCATTTGCATGGTCATCATGGTGATTGGCACGGCCATGTACGTGATCGAAGGCCCAGAAAACGGCTTCACCAGCATCCCAATCGCTGTGTATTGGGCGATCACCACCATGACCACGGTTGGCTTTGGTGACATCACGCCGCACACCGATTTAGGGCGCTTTTTGGCCTCGTTGATGATGCTGATGGGCTGGGGCGTGTTGGCGGTGCCGACCGGCATCGTGACGGCGGAGATGGTGCAGTCGCCCCGCTCTGCGTTGACCACGCGCACCTGCCCTGCTTGTATGCGTGAAGGCTTGGCCGCCAAGGACAAGTTCTGTCGCGACTGCGGCGAAGCCCTGCCGGCTTATCAATCTGAGACCTGATCTCGCAGCTGAACCTCAGCCTCGGTCCAACCCCACGGTCGGATGGATGGCTTGACCACAAGCGGCCGTGGCTTGGGTCAGCAGCGCTGACAAGACCTGCACGGCTTTCGCCACACCCTCAGGCGTGCTGATCAAATCGTTGCGCACCTCAAACATCACGTGCAAAGCCCCCCGCGGCAGCGCGTGGGCGCGAGCGCTGTAAGTCATGCCGTCCTTGGGGTGGTAAGGCTCATTGAGCGCCACCACCCAAGGCGTGAGTGCCGGGGCCAAAGGCAGCATCGCCCGCGCCAGACGCTCATCTTGATCGGCCAACAGACCCAACTGCACCTGCCGCGGCTGCCCCAGAAACACCGGCGTAAACGAATGCATCGTCACCACAATCGGTCGCTGGCGTGCCGCCAACAACGCATCAGCGGCCTGGTGAAACGGGCCATGCAAGGCTGCCGCACGGGCAGCGATGTCCGCCGCACTGAGGCCTTGATTGCCGGGGATATCGATGTCCTCACTGCGCGTCACCACGGCATCTGGTGCCGTGACGTCGCGGTTGCAATCGAACACCAGGCGCGAGACCGTCGCAGCCACCACCGGTGCGTCAAACACCGCGCTCAGCCCCAAGGACACATCCAGTGCCCCCCGGTCCCAGGCGATGTGCTTTTGCCGATCGACCTCAGCCAGACCCAAATGGTTCAAGGCCTTGGGAATGAAGTGGCTGGCGTGCTCGCACAAAATGACCAGGTCGCTCTGACCGGTTGGCCGATGCACGTGCACGGCCTCTGGCACGTCGGGCCACAACGCAGCAGCAGCCACCATCAATGGCCTTTCGCCGCGCTCTGTGTGGCCCAAAATTCAGGCGAGCGTTCGCGAATACGTATCAGACGAAGCATCATGCGATTCATCGGCGCGCTCAGACCCAAGGCGCGGGCGCGCTCGTCGACCATGCCATTCAGCGCTTCGACCTCGGTCAAGCGTTGGGCCAACACATCTTGCAACATCGAAGGCTTGTGATAGGTGTGTTGCTCGGCGCCTAAGTTGACCAGGGCATGGATTTGATCCACGTCGATCTTGGCGCCGTCGGCCAGCGCCACGGCGCTGATCTCGTCGACCAACTCATGGGCCAATGCCAAGCCATCTGGCACGTATTTCATCAAGCCGGGACCGCCTTGCGTCAAGGCGCACAAGCCATTCATTGCGCTGTTGAAGCAGGCCTTTTGCCAGATGTTGTTGATCACTTGATCGACGCGTTTGGCCTCGACACCCGAAGCTACCAAGTCGGCCACTGTGTCGTCACAGGCGGCTTGCGCGGGACCTGCCCCCCCATCGATCAACGGCCCCAACCAGGTCAACGTCGAGCCGTGGGTGGTGACATCGGCAGGGCCATTGAGCACCGCAGGCAACATGGTCACACCATGAATGACTCGGTCTTCACCTACCCATTTGGCTAGGCGTTGGCCGTTGCCCAAACCGTTTTGCAATGTCACCCAAACTGCATCTTTCAATGCCGGCAGCACCGATGTGACGGCGGCATCCAACTGATGCGTTTTGGTGAGCAAAATGGCCACCCGCGTCGGCTGGGCTTGGTCAGGCGTGCAAGCCCGCACCTGTGCACGATGGGTTTGGCCATCGGCATGGAGCAAGAGCCCATGGGATTGCACGGCCTCGGCGGTGGCCGTGCTGCTGTTGATCAACTGGACCTGCTTGCCCAACAGGGCCAAGCGCGCCCCAATGACACAGCCCACCGCTCCCGCGCCCACGATCGTGTAATCCCATTGCGTTGTCATCCGCCTGCCTCCAAAGATTGATCAACCTCAGTGCCACATCGTCACTAAGGTGCTAGATTTGATGTTTTCTCAGCCTCTATCATGCACTGAATCATTGGAGTTTTCACATGTCTGACGCGCCACGTTTCGAGGTCAACTTTCCCCCCACCCCTGCCGGCATGAGCGATGCCGAATGGCAGGCTCGCCTCGATTTGGCGCTGTGTTACCGCCTGGTCGATCACTACGGTTGGACCAGCGTGGTGTACAACCACATCACCTTGCGCATCCCCGGCTCGGACCACTTGCTGATCAATCCTTTTGGCCTGCGCTACGACGAAATTCGGGCCAGTGACTTGGTCAAGATCGACCTGGACGGCAACATCCTCAGCGAAACCACTTGGCCGGTGAACCTGGCTGGCTACGTGATCCACTCCACCGTGCACCGCGCACGCCCAGACTTGCATTGCGTGCTGCACACCCATGAGCCCATCTCTCAGAGCTTTTGTGCCACCGATGCAGAAGTGATTCCTGTCACCCAAGAGGGCTGCCAGTTTCACGAGCGCGTGGGCTATCACGAGTTTGAAGGCATCGTGTTGGACGGCAGCGAAGGCCCTCGCATCGTCGCCGCGCTGGGTGATCGAAACCACACGCTGGTGCTGCGCAACCACGGTTTACTGACTGCTGGCCCAAGCCCGACTTGGGCCTTTGTGCGGCATATGGCTTTCATTCGCAACGCCGAAGTACAAATGGCCGCCATGGCCACCGGTCGGCTGCACCCCATCGACCCCAAAGTCATGGCGCATACCCGCGAACAATTCGAAGGCGGCAGCGCGCAGGCCAACGCCAAAACACGCCACCCCGAGTGGCCGGCCTTGATGCGATTGATCGACGCCAAAGACCCCCACTGGAAACATTGACCCCGCGCAGATGGGGTCAACAGGGCTGGCAGCGCGCCACATCCGCCAAAAAAAACCCGGCCAAAGCCGGGTTCAGACACCAGGTGCTGCGTTCAGCCCAAACTGGGGTTCACCAAGAACTTTTTGCCTGTCGCTTTGGCGTTGTAGCGGGCAATCACCTCGGGCGACAACACATCGCTCAAGCTGATTTCGTCGCTGTAATGACTGGCAAAAGTCGTGTGCATCTCGGCCAGCACGCGCTGGCGCAAACGGCCCTGCACTTCAGGTGACAAGCGCTCCAAATACGGGAACACCAGCCAACCGCCGACAGACCATGACATTCCAAAGCGGCGCTCAATGACCGTCGGCCCCGTGTCCAGGTTGCCATACAGATACACCTGCTTGTGGGTGCTGGAGCCATAGCGGCTGTACACCGTCGCATCTCGGCTGAGTGCCGCCTCCATGCACGTGAGGATGGTGGTCGCCAAGCCACCACCGCCAGTGGCATCAAAGGCCAGCGTGGCGCCGGTCTCGACCATGGCTTGCGTCAACTGGGCCTGAAAATCAGGCGCCGATTGATCGCACACCCACTTTGCCCCCAACGATTTGAGAAGCGCAGCTTGCTCGGGTTTGCGCACGATGTTGACCAAAGGAATCCCATCGGCCTGACAAATTTTCAAAAGCATCTGACCCAAGTTAGACGCCGCAGCGGTGTGCACCAATGCCTTGTGGCCCTCGTGGCGCATGGTCTCGCAAAAGCCCAAAGCCGTCAGGGGGTTGATGAAAAGAGATGCCCCTTGTGCAGCCGTGGCGCCATCGGGCAGCACCACACATTGATTGGCTTGCACCAGTCGCAACTGGGCATACATGCCGCCCGCTAGCACCGCCACTGTTTTGCCCAAGAGCGCTTGTGCCGCCGGCGATGCCCCCGCCCGCACAACCACGCCAGCGCCTTCGTTGCCCACAGGCATGGCCTGATTCAAGCGCCCCGCAACCCCTCGCACGCCGGCGGCAGACATCGGGGCAAGCGCGGTGCGAGCAGCCGCATCCAAGCTGACTTGAGACACATCAGCACTGCCCCACAGCAAGCCCATGTCCGAAGGGTTCAAAGGCGTGGCCTGCACTTGCACCAACACTTGGTCCTCGGCAGGCGCCGGCAGCGTTTGTTGCACCAATTGCACCACATGGCGGCCGTCGTCATGCGCCGTCGATAAAAGTTGTAAGCCAGTCATTGCATCGGTGTTCATCGGGAAGCCTCCGTCATATGAGAATCAAAACGCAAACGGCTGGCGCTCACCATCGACGCGAACGCCGACGTGGCCACAGCCAACCACAAAGCCTGTTCGGCGCCCATGGCGCCATACCAGCCAAAACACAGCGCCACCAAGGCCGCCCCAGTGGTTTGCCCACTCAGGCGAGCCATGGCGATCATGCCGCTGGCGCCACCGCTTCGGCTGGCAGGTGCAGAGGTCATGATGGCCTTCAAGTTAGGAGATTGAAACAAACCAAAACCCACGCCACAAAGCGCCATCCGCCACACAATATCGCGCGCCCCGTCGGTGGGGCTGAGCGATGCCAGCGTCAACAGCCCAAGGCTCAAAATCGCCAAGCCCACAGCCCCCAGGGCGCCGGGTCGAACGCGATCAGACAAACGCCCGGCAATCGGCGCCATGGTGGCCACCGCCAGTGCCCACGACGACAACAAAAACCCGGTCTCAATGGCGTCGCGGTGCAGCACTTTCTCAAAGAAAAACGGCAGTGACACAAAAGCCAGGCCTTGCGTCGTGAACGACGACACCGACGTCAACACCGACAGCGCAAACGGTGGATGCTTGAGCAAATCCACTGGAAACATCGGCGCCGAGAGACCGCGTTGGCGCCGGAACATCAACGCGCCGCTGACCACGGCCAGGGCAGCGCCCCAACCCCAAACGCCCAGGGGCACCCTCTGGGTCCAGTTGATCAAGGTCCAGATCGCCGAGCCAAAGGCCAGCGCCGTCAGCAACACCAACCAAGGGTCCAGCCGTTGATGCACCACCTTGGATGCGGACGGCAAAGTCTTCATACCCAGCCACAGCGCCCAGATGCACACCGGCACATTGATGCCAAAGAGCCACGGCCAATCCGCCACTGACAGAATCAATGAGGCCACCGTCGGCCCAGACGTATAACCCAAGCCCACCACCAGCGCATTCAGGCCCATGCCCCGGCCCAGGCGGTGCGGTGGGTAGACCGACTTGACCAGCGCCAGATTGGTCGACATCAGTCCGGCGGCGCCCAGCCCTTGAACCGCGCGAGCAATCGACAAACTCAACAAACTATTGGCAAGCGCACACGCCAACGAAGCGGCTGCAAACACCACCACGCCCATCAAAAACACGCGCCTTGCACCCCAGCGATCTCCCATTGACGCCAAGGGCAAGAGGCTCGCGACCACCGCCAATTGGTAGGCGTTCACGATCCAAACCGAGGCCGCAGGGGTGCTGCCCAGTTGCGCGCCAATGCTGGGCAGTGCGGTATTGGCAATCGCGGAATCCAGCGCCGACAACCAAACCGGCACCATGATCGCCACCAGCACCACCCACACACGGGTGGCAGCAGCGGCAGGTTCGGTGTGGGTTGCCGTGCCAGGCGAGGCAGCGGGCGGATGGGGCGTGCTCATAAGTGACACCGATTGTCCAACGCGGGCGGCCTTGCTGCTGCCATGTCGGCGACTTAAGCCGGTGGGGTGAGACACCCCCTTTGCCCCGCAGGGTCGGCATGGCCGGCGTTGCGCCGGGTCCATGGCACCGACAGGCTTGGCTCTAGCGGGTGGCCGTGGCTGGCTTGTGGCGGCTGACGCCAATCGGGGCGGGGTCTGCCGCGGCGCCTTCTGCAGCTCGCTTGGGCAGGCGCTCCACCCAGCGCCGCGAGAACATCCCCACCGCCATCGCGGGCACAAACCACAGGGCCTCGGTGTTCCCCATTCCAATGGACGCCAAGGCAGGCCCAGGGCAATAACCAGCCAAGCCCCAGCCCACGCCAAAGCACACCGCACCCCACACCAATGGGCGGTCAATGTCCCGGCGCTTGGGCAGCGCAAAGCCATCGGCCAGCAGCGGCTGACCCTGGCTCAAAATCAGGCGGTAGCCCACAAAGGTCAGCGCGACGGCGCCGCCTAAAACCAGCATGAGGCTGGGATCCCAATTCCCCGTGATGTCCAAAAAGTTCAACACTTTGACCGGATCGGTCATGCCCGCGAGCGCCAAACCCACGCCGAAAATGATGCCCACCAGGCCCGCCGTCAAAGCCTGTAAACCCAACTGCACAGCGCGTGGCATCACCAGGCCCCTCCGAACACATGGCGCACCACACCGGTGGTGATCACACCCGCCACCAAAAAACAAGCCGTTGCCACAATCGACCGTTTGGACAACCGCGCCAAGCCGCACACGCCATGACCACTGGTGCAGCCATTGCCCATCGCGGTGCCCCAGCCGGTCAACACACCGGCCACGATCAACACCACTGGGGCCGCAGGCGAGCGACTCACGCCCCCCTCACCCGTGATAGAAAAATACACCCCTGCGCCGAGGATCAGGCCAAGCACAAAGGCCACGCGCCACAGCACATCCCCAGACACGGGCGGCCACACCCGTTTGACAATGCCGGTCACGCCAGCCACTCGGCCATTGATCCACATCAGCACGCACGCCGCCGTGCCGATCAACAGGCCGCCAATCAGGGCGCTCAAAGGGGTGAAATGTTCCATAAACAAAAGGTTCCAACCAAGGGATTCCAGAGCCAACAAGCCTGGATTGTCGAATCTTGGCCATCGAATCCAAAATACCCATTTCTTGTTTTCTTATGACCCAGATGCATATAAGCAACCACACTGAGCGGCGTCACGCCCGTACTGCTCGCACCCCGTGGCTTGCGTCAGAATCCCCTCACGCCTAGCCCTGCTCGCCCACGATGTACGCCTATTACGCCGACGCCTTTGTTCTGCCCCTGCCCACCGGCCACCGCTTTCCTATGGAAAAGTACGCCATGCTTCGGGAGTCGGTGCGGGCGCAGCTGCCTGAAGTCACCCTGCGCGCAGCGCCAGCCGCATCGGTCGACGACTTGCTGTTGGTCCACGAGCCAGCCTACGTCGATGCCGTCTTGCACGGCCACCTCACCCCGGCCCAAGAGCGAGAGATTGGCCTACCCTGGAGCGAGCGTATGCCCTACCGGTCAGTGCGTTCGGTGGGCGCCACGCTGGCTGCCACGCGCTCGGCCCGACGCGATGGCGTCGCCTGCAACATGGCCGGCGGCACCCACCACGCCTATGCGCACAAAGGCAGCGGGTTCTGTGTTTTCAACGATGTCGCTGTGGCCACCCGCGTCTTGCAGCGCCAGGCCCAGGCCGCTGGGCAAACCATCGACGTCGCCATCATCGATTTGGATGTTCATCAAGGCAACGGCACCGCCGATATCTTTGGCCGTGACCCCAGCGTCTTCACCCTGTCCATTCATGGCGAGAAAAATTTCCCGTTTCGCAAAGCGGCCAGTGACTTGGACATCGAGTTGCCTGACGGCGCCGGCGACTCTCTGTACCTACAAGCCTTGCGCCAAGCACTCGAACAACTCGACGCCCGCTTTGCTCCAGACATGGTCTATTACCTTGCGGGTGCAGACCCACACGAAGGCGATCGACTTGGGCGCATGGCACTCACAGACCAAGGCATGGCTGAGCGCGACACCATGGTCTTCGATTGGGCCAAAAGCCGCCAGCTCCCACTGGCCTTCGCCATGGCTGGTGGCTACGGACACGACTTGCGCGACACCGTGCGCGTGCAAACCCAAACCATGGCCATCGCCTCGCGCATGGCCCAAGACTGGCGTCTGCGCCCGCGCGCCTTTTAACACCTATTACTTCAAGTTAACTTTAAACTTAAAAGGCGCAACGGGCCAGCACAGTAAGCTAAGCACTTGCAATTGGAAGCTCAGTTTGAGGCGCAGAATTGCCCCCATATGTGGCTTGAATCGCGGCTTCAGTATTGCCGCCGGTGCTCGCGTTTGGCGATCCAAAAGGTAGCGCCAAAAATCACCAGCGCCCCCGCCATGGTGGTGTGCGTGGGGACGTTGCCAAAGACGATCCAACCCAGAAGCGAGGCCCACACCAAATCCAAAAACCGCAGCGTCTGGGTCGCGGAAATATCGGCAATGTGAAAACCCCTCGCCATGCAATAGTGGCCGTAGGAGCCAAGTACCCCACTCAGCGCAAACCCCGCCCACAGCCAGCCGCTGATGGGCTGCCAATGCAAAATGCCCATTGGCAAACTGAACAGGGCAATCGCAATCGACTGCCACAAGACAATCACCTCAGACCGCTCGATGCGGGTGAGTGTCTTGGTGATCAAAAAAGACGCCGCAAACATGGGCGCAGACGCCAACATCACCAGCGAATACCAGCCGCCGTCGCCCGTGAGCTTGGGGCCGACCACGACCAGCACGCCTAAAAAACCCACGATGGAGGCGACCCAGCGATCCCAACGCATTTTTTCGCCCAGAAACCAAGCGGCCCCGAGCATGATGAAAATCGGCCCCGTGAACCCAATCGCGGTCATATCGGCCAAACCCAGGTGCGGCAACGCCGTGAACCAGAACAGCAGCGCCGTGGTGTGCACCGCACCGCGCCAGGCCTGACCTTTCCAGTTGTTGGGTCGGTAGTGGGTCCAGCCCTTTTGGATCAGCAAGGGCAGCATGACCGCGGCCCCCATGAGGTAGCGCAAAAACTGCGCTTGCATGGCATCGCTCTCGATGGTGAGCGCGCGCAACAAGGCGTTCAACACGCTGAACACCAAGCCACTCAGCGCCACCCACATCATGCCGCGCCACACCGCTGGCATGGCACACGCTCGGTCGTAGACCAGTCGCCAGACCCGATGAATAGCAGCGAAAGGACGCAGCGCAGCGGCGGGGTGGGTCATGGTCGAGAGGGCTCCAAATGAAAGCCTGGGTATCCAGAACCAAGGCTGTTCAACACTGTAACTTTCCCCCGGGCGCCACGCAGTGCTTTGGGTGACGTTGCCGCCGCTGGTGGGCCCTGAGCGATTCAAGGCCAAGCAACGTTAATATGCCGCATGGTCAAAACCACTCGAACCTCTCAATGGCAATGGCGCCGCTCGGCGTTTTGGGCCGGCGTGTGGGTGCTTGGGACATTGACCTTGTGGGGCAGTTTGTCCTGGGTGGAGCGCAGCTCGGTCCAGCAAGCCCAGCGCGACGCCACCGAATCGCTGCGCGTACAAGCCGGGGCTTTGACGGGCTTGCTCGATCGGTTTCGTTCGCTCCCCCCCATCTTGGCGCGCCAAGAGGACATCCGCCGCCTGTTTGACCCGCAGGCCGACAAAACCGAGTTGCGCGACAAAACCACCGAGCTGGCGTATCTGGCGGGCGCAGCCGATGTTGGACTCTATCGCCGCGACGGCAGTTACATCACATCGGCCCGTGGCCTTTACGCCCAAGACCTCACCAGCCAAGACGCCACGGCGGAGTTGTTGCGTGCCCCGGCCGAGTCGCGCCTGGGCCGAGCGACCTTGATCGAGGGCGATCAAGCGCGTTACTACGCCTTTTCATCTTTGGTGGGTGGCGTCAACGACCCGGTTGGGGTCTTGGTGTTTTTTGTCGACCTGTCCACCGTCGAACAAGTGTGGGCCTTGTCGCGTTTGCCGATTGGCGTCACCGATGAACGAGGCCGCGTGATTTTGTCCAACGTGTCCGACTGGCGCGGCAAGTCACTGTCCGAATTTGCTCGCCGCCGCAGCAACAGCATTGATCTGCGTTTTGAAGGCGAGCGCTACATTGCCCAAGAGGCCACGCGTGCCCTGCCCCTGCTGGATTGGCGCCTGCACGCCTTTGGCATCAGCCCCGACCAACAGCTCGACCAAAAGCTGGCGCTGCTGCTCAGCGTGCTGGTCACGCTCTCTGTCGCGATGGGCGGAATGTTGGTGATGCGGCGGCGCGAGCAACTGCTGGCGGCCGAGCGCAAAGAGCGCGCCGACGCACTGCGCCTCGAGCGACTGGTGCAACGCCGCACACGCGATCTGCACGCCTCGAACCGCTCATTGCAGCAAGAAATTGAGGTGCGCACCGAGGCCGAGCGCAAACTCCTGAAAGCCCAAGAGGAAGTCGTGCGCTCCGCCAAACTCGCCGCCATTGGCCAAATGTCTGCCACGCTCAGCCACGAGTACAACCAACCCTTGGCCACCATCGGCACCTACGCCGAAAACGCCGAGCGGTTTTTAGAGCGCGGCCATGTCGAGCGCGTACAAAGCAACTTGTCGCTCATTCGCCAACAAGTCGATCGCATGGCGGCACTCTCTCGCACCCTGCTGACCTTCGCGCGCAAGTCCGACCCCGAAGTGCGCCCTGTCAGTCTGCAAGCCATCTTTGATGACGCCGTCCTGCTGGTCTCACCGCGCGCTCGCAAGGCCAGCGTGCAACTCGACGTCCAAGCGATTCCCCCGGACTGCTGGGTCATGGGCAGCCAGATTCGCCTGACCCAGGTGCTGGTGAACCTAACCAACAATGCCATCGACGCCGCCAGCATCCAGCGGGACGCTTGGGTG
The DNA here is from genome assembly GCA_041164205.1 of Pseudomonadota bacterium. GTDB lineage: Bacteria > Pseudomonadota > Gammaproteobacteria > Burkholderiales > Burkholderiaceae_C > RS62. The sequence continues at coordinate 5,318 of JBEAPX010000035.1, read as the reverse complement.
CGCATTGAAGTGCAAAACCACACCGACCACCACACGGTGCGCGTCATCGACAACGGCCCAGGCGTGCCCGCCGAACAGCGGGCCGCGATCTTCGAGCCTTTTTACACCACCAAACCGGCCGGGGTGGGCCTGGGCATCGGCCTGTCTGTGGTGGCCGATATCGTCCACGAGGTGGGTGGTGAAATACACATCAGCGATGCCCCCGGAGGGGGGGCACAGTTTGAATTGACTCTGCGCAAAGCCATACCCAAGCCATGACCCAAAGACCCCGCCTGATTTTGCTGGACGACGACGCCGACCTGCGTGCAGCAGTGACCCAAGGCCTCGAGCTGATGGATTACGACGTCTTGCCATTTGCGCATCCCAACGAAGCGCTGAGCCACATCTCGCGCGATGGCTACACCGTGCTGATTTCCGACATCATGATGCCGGGCGCCGACGGCTTTGACGTGTTGGCGCGCGCGCAAACCATCGACCAAGCCCTGCCCGTGGTGCTCATCACAGGGCATGGAGATGTGCCGCTGGCGGTCAAAGCGATTCAAGCTGGCGCGTATGACTTCATCGAAAAGCCTTTCTCGGTGCAACGCTTGGCCTCGGTCGTCGAGCGTGCGTTGGAAAAGCGTCGCCTCGTGCTGGAAAACCGCGCGCTGCGCGAAGAACTCGAAGAAGCCAACGACCTAGGCAACCGCCTGGTGGGACGCGCCCCCAGCATCGAAGCCCTGCGCGCCCAAGTCGGCGCCCTGGCTCAAGCCGATGTCGACGTCTTGGTGATGGGCGAAACCGGCACGGGCAAAGAAGTGGTGGCCCGCGCCCTGCACGACTTCGGGCCCAGAGCGGCGCAGCCCTTTGTGGCGCTCAACTGCGCGGCCATCCCCAAAGACATCATGGAAAGCGAGCTCTTTGGCCATGAGCGCGGGGCTTTCACCGGCGCCCATACGGCCCGCGTCGGCAAGCTCGAATACGCCAACGGCGGCACCGTGTTCTTGGACGAAATCGAGTCCATGAACCTCGACCTCCAAGCCAAGCTCTTGCGGGCACTCGAAGAGCGCAGCATCGTGCGCCTCGGCGCCAACAAACCCATTGCCCTCGATGTGCGATTTGTGGCCGCCACCAAGCGGTCCCTGCGAGAAGCGGCCGATGCCGGCGCGTTTCGAGAGGACTTGTATTACCGGCTCAATGTGGCCCCCCTGGGCATCGCCCCCTTGCGTGAGCGCAAAGAGGACATTCCGCTGCTGTTCTTTCACCTGGCGCGAGAAGCGCGGGCCAAATACCGGCGCGAAATCCCAGACGTTTCCCCCGAGCTGGAAGCCCAACTCATGGCCCACGACTGGCCCGGCAACGTGCGCGAACTGCGCAACATCGCCGACCGATTTGTGCTCGGCTTGTGGCATGGCTTCACCCCGATCCCAACCGATGCAGAGCCCGAAAGCAGCGCCTTGGCGGCCCGAGTGGCCGCCTTTGAAAAAAGCCTGATCGAGCAAGAGTTGCAGCGCCACCACGGCCAAATGAAGCCGACCTACACCGCACTGGGACTGTCGCGCAAAGGCCTTTACGACAAGATCACCCGCTTGGGGATACGCCCGCCCAGCACCACCGATAGCGACGACTGACCGCCCCAGGGTCGCAGCCTGCCGCCCATTGCCTTCAGCCCAAGGGGCTGGCATTGGCTGGCATTGGCTCGATACCAATACTCATTTTGATGGGTGATTTCCTACCCATCACCCTGTCATTAGCGGGTAGGAAATGACACAGGCCAGCGCCAACGGGCTCTCGCGCAGATTCTGGTAAACCCTAGGTTTTGAACACCCTCTCCTCTGGGCCATTCACACGCCATGCGGATGGCACAAAACCTGCATAGACAGAGCAGATCTGCGGGCGGTCCCCCTGACCCGTGTCTGGTCTGTTTTTTTATAACCGAGGAGTATCTTTTCATGAAAAAGCTAGTAACAACCTTGAGCGCAGTGGCTCTGGCACTGTTGGCCACCACGGCCAGCGCCAACGATTGCGACAAAGGTGAGCGCGTCGTCAAACTGTCCCACGTGACCGGCGGTACGACCCACCCCAAAGTGGTGGCAGCCAACAACTTCGCAGCCCGCGTGAACAAAGAGCTGAACGGCACGATGTGCGTTGAGGTGTACCCCAACAGCACCCTGTTCGGTGACTCCAAAGAGCTCGAGGCCTTGTTGCTGGGCGACGTCCAGTTGCTGGCACCTTCTTTGTCCAAGTTCGGTTCCTACACCAAGAAATTGGGCGTGTTTGACCTGCCCTTTATCTTCAAGGACATGGACGCCGGTATGCGCTTCACCAACGGCAAAGTGGGCAAGGACCTCCTGAACTCCATGGAAAAAGTGGGCTTCGTCGGCTTGGGCTACTGGATGAGCGGCATGAAGTACTTCTCTGCCAACAAGCCCTTGTTGGTGCCTTCAGATGCCAAGGGCTTGAAGTTCCGCGTGCAGACCTCTGACGTGGCCAAAGCCATGATCGCTGCCATGGGTGCATCTCCCCAGCCAATGGCGTTCGCTGAGGTCTACGGCGCACTGCAAACCGGCGTGGTGGATGGCCAAGAAAACACCTGGTCCAACATCTACACCAAGAAGTTCTTCGAAGTGCAAGACGGCGTGACCGAGACCAACCACCAAATGTTGGCCTACTTGTTCATGACCTCCAAAGAGTTCTTGGACAGCCTCAAGCCTGACGTTCGCGCGACCTTCATGAAGATCGCTGACGAAGTCACGCAAGAAGCCAACAACAGCGTCAAAGCTGCTGAAGCCCAAAACCGCGAAGCTATCCTGAAGGCCGGTGGCAAGATCCGCACCTTGAACGCTGACCAGCGCAAGGCTTGGGTTGACGCCATGAAGCCCGTGTGGAAGCAATTCGAGAACGAAATCGGCAAAGACATCATCGACGCCGCTGCAAACTCTTGATTCGCTAAACCTCAATAAAGCGGCCGCCACTCCCGAGAGTGCCGGCCGTTTTTTGAACCTTCACCCACCCTGGCATTGGCCAGTTGGGGGTGGCTCGACATTCAATCGCACTAAGGGACAGCCATGGGATATTGGCCACACTTCTTGCTCTTGGGCATGATCATCGCGCTGTGGGTCTGGGAACGCTACCAGCCCAAAGCCGTGAACCGATTAGAAGAAAACATCCTGATCACGCTCATGATGCTCATCACTCTGGTCTCGTTTGGCCAAGTGATTGCGCGCTATATGTTCAACACCGGTTGGTCTGCTGCGCTCGAATTCACCACCTCTTGTTTCAGTTGGCTGATCCTCTTCGGGATGAGCTACGGCATCAAAAACAGCACCCATTTGGGCGTGGACATCATCATGCACAAGGTGTCGTCGAACACCGCCAAGTGGCTGGCCATTTTTGCTGGCGCCATGGGCCTGTTGTACGGCCTGCTGCTGTTGGATGCCACGTGGATGCAATTCCTTGGCGTCGAAACGCGCTCTGGTGCGATCGATTACTGGTCCAAGATGTACCGCATCAATGTCGGCAGCGAAGAACTGCGCTGGCCCGAATTCATCCAAGAATGGTTTAGCGTCAAGGACCGCGTTCAGCGCTGGATCGTCCTGATCATGCTGCCCATCAGCCTCGCCCTGCTCTCTTACCGCTCCTTGCAAGCCATGGTTCAAATTTACCAAGGCACACGCAAGTCGGTGATTGCCGGTCACGAAGCCGAAGCGCTGGTGGCCGAAAACAAAGGCGTTTTGGCCGATTTGAAAGATTAAGGGGCAGCACATGGAACCGATTTTTCTGTTTGGCCTCGTACTCGGCCTGTTGTTTCTAGGGGTGCCGGTTGGCCTGTCATTGGGTCTCTCGTCCATCCTCTACATTGTGTTTTTCACCACCGACTCACTGTCGTCGGTGGCGATCTCGCTGTTTGGTGTGGGTCAGCACTACACCTTGCTGGCGATTCCGTTCTTTATCCTGGCCAGCGCCTTCATGTCGACCGGCGGTGTGGCCAAGCGATTGATCCGCTTCGCCATCGCCACGGTGGGCCACTTTCGCGGTGGTTTGGCGATGGCGTCTGTTCTGGCCTGCATGATGTTTGCCGCACTCTCAGGCTCATCACCTGCGACGGTGGTGGCCATCGGCACCATTGCCATTGCGGGGATGCGCCAGGTGGGTTACAGCAAAGAGTTTGCCTCGGGCATCATCGCCAACGCGGGCACACTGGGCATCTTGATTCCACCCTCCATCGTCATGGTGGTGTACGCCGCTTCGGTCGATGTCTCAGTGGGTCGGATGTTCTTGGCGGGGGTGATCCCCGGCATCGTCGCTGGCCTGATGCTCATGATCACGATCTACATCGTGGCCCGCGTCAAGCACTTGCCTGCTGAACCCTGGCGCGGCGCGAGCGAATTGCTCAACGCCGGCAAAGATGCGTTTTGGGGCCTGTTCCTGATCGTCATCATCATGGGCGGTATCTACGGTGGTGTGTTCACCCCCACCGAGGCTGCGGCTGCGGCGGCGGTCTATTCGGCACTGGTGGCCTTGTTCATCTACCGCGATATGGGCCCGCTCAAAAACGAGCCCTGGACCCGCGACACCGACTCTGCTGACTCAATCATCGGATTCAAGGCTTGGGTCTACTCCCTGAGCTTTTTCATGGTGTTCGCCATCCTGTCCTTCTTTGCAGTGGGCGACGACAAGACGATCTCATCGAGCAGCCGTTACAACACCGGCTTGGTGCTGTCGGTCGTGATGTTGGTGACTTACCTCATCTGGCGTGGTCGCTCCACTTCACCCGCCCGGTTGATGTCACTGGCTTCTCAAGGTTTGAGCATCTTGTTGCGCAACTTTGGTTTGATGTTCAAGTCCATGCGATTGGCCGCCGTCGGCGACGACACACGCCACGTCATCTTGGATGCGGCCAAGACCACCGTGATGTTGATGTTCATCATCGCCAACGCCTTGCTGTTCGCTCACACCCTAACGACAGAGCGCATCCCGCAGGTCATCACCGAGTGGATGTTGGGCGCTGGCTTCACCTGGTTCACGTTCTTGATTGCCGTCAACGTGCTGTTGTTGATTGGTGGCCAGTTCATGGAGCCATCGGGCCTGCTCTTGATCGTGGCTCCCGTGGTGTTCCCCATCGCGATGGAGTTGGGTGTTGATCCCATCCACCTGGGCATCATCATGGTGGTGAACATGGAGATTGGCATGATCACACCGCCCATCGGTCTCAACCTGTTCGTGACCTCTGGCATCACGGGCATGAGTTTGGACCGCGTGGTGCGTGCGGCCCTGCCTTTCGTGGGCGTGTTGATGGTGTTCTTGGTGATGGTCACCTACATCCCTGCACTCTCCAC
>JBEAPX010000034.1:0-4464 GCA_041164205.1 Pseudomonadota bacterium | reverse complement strand
ACCCGCAGGGCACGGGGGTCATGCAATTGCGCCAACAAGACCTGCTGTTTGCTGGCCTCATCGAGGCTGCTGTAATCAGCGTGAATGTGTGCCTTGTCGAGCAATTCAGCGACGACCGCCTCATGTTGATCAGAACTTTGGCGCAAGTCCAGCGTACCTAAGTGGAAGCCGAAAACTTGCACCGCCCGGATCAAGTGGCGCAACCGCTGGTCTGCCAGCGCTTGAGCATGGTTCAAGCGCAGCGAGTCATCGATCACGCGCAGATCACACAAAAATGCGGCGGGGCTGTCATAGGGCTCGCTGGGCGCCAAGGCATGGCGAGCCGCGTGGCCACCGCTGAGTGCGGTGAGGGTGGCCGCCAAGCGGGCGTACACACCCGTCAACGCGCGGCGATAGGGCTCGTCTTGGCGGTGTGGGTTTTGATCTGGCGACTGAACGGCCAAGGCTTGCATATCTGCGGTCACCCGGACCAAGGTGCCAGACATGGACAACTCGCCGCCCAGCAAATGAACCTCTGTGAGGTAGTGGCGCAAAGCCATATCGGCCTGGCGCTGCAACGCCAAGCGCAGGGTGTCAGCAGTGACAAAAGGATTGCCATCACGGTCACCACCGATCCATTGACCCATGCGCAAAAAGTTGGATTCGACGGGGTGGTCTAGAAGCTCTTCGAGCTCGTTATACAGACGGGGAACTTCACTCAAGAACGTGGCTTGGTAATACGTGAGTGCGTTGTCGATTTCGTCCGCGACGGTGAGCTTGGAAAATCGCACCAAGCGCGTTTGCCAGAGTTGAGTCACCCGGGCCCGCAGAGAAATGCTGTTCTCTTGCAGTTCCCTTGGGAGCAGGTGTTCGCGCGCCAGCAGCAGCTGGGCGATGGCGCGTTCCGCATCGAGAATCGATTTGCGTTGGACCTCTGTCGGATGGGCGGTCAGCACGGCCGCCACATGGGCTTCTTCGAGCGTTTGGAGAATGGCCTTGGGCTTGATTTTGGCTTGATGCAACCGTTGCAAGGTCTTGGGTAAGCTGCCTTCTTGCACCTCGCCGGCACGTTCATGGGCGGCGCGGCGCCGGATGTGGTGCCGATCCTCAGCGATGTTGGCCAGGTGGCTGAAGTAAGTGAAGGCGCGGGCTACAGTGACGGTTTCGTCACCACTCAGACCCTTGAGCAGTTTCTTTAGCTTTTGCCCGGCAGAGGCATCGTCACGGTGCCGAAACGCCACTGAAAGCTGACGAATGGTCTCAATCAGATCAAAGGCGGCTTTGCCTTCTTGTTCGCGAATCACTTCGCCCAGCAGGCGACCCAGCAGGCGAATGTCTTCGATCAATTGGTGATCTTTAGGAGCGGAAGCGTTGGCGGTGGCAGCGGTCATGATGCTCTCACAGATGAGGTTGAAGTCGACGTCGGCAGGCTGCAAACGAACTGCCAAGCCATGCTAGCATCGCCTTCATTGCATGTTTACCAATGAGTTACGAAGTGACCGCCACGCCTCCCCCTCTCTCTTTAACCATCGCCACTCGCGAAAGCCGATTGGCGCTGTGGCAGGCCAACCACGTCAAGCGCCTGTTGGAGGCCAAAGGGCACACCGTCACGTTGCTCGGCATGACCACCCAAGGCGATCAAATCTTGGATCGCTCCTTGAGCAAGGTGGGCGGCAAGGGTTTGTTTGTCAAAGAGCTTGAGGTGGCTTTGGCCGAGGGCAGGGCGCACTTGGCGGTTCATTCACTCAAAGACGTGCCAATGGACTTGCCTGAAGGGTTCGAGCTGGCTTGTGTGATGGCGCGTGAAGACCCCCGCGACGCTTGGGTGTCGTCCACTTGTGCGAGTTGGGCAGAGTTGCCCGCCAACGCTGTCATTGGCACCTCGAGTTTGCGTCGCGAGGTGCTTTTAAGAGATGCACTGAAGCAGATGGGGCGCGAAGACGTGCGGATTCAGCCCCTGAGGGGCAATCTAGACACGCGTTTGCGCAAGTTGGACGAAGGTCAATACGACGCCATTGTGTTGGCCGCCGCCGGCCTCAAGCGCATGGAGATGCAAGACCGCATCCGCGCGGTGTTTGACGAAACCGAGATGTTGCCAGCCGCGGGACAAGGGGCTTTGGGGATCGAAATCGTGTCTGGAGCAGATGCGGTTCGAGAGGCCTTGCAGCATTTGATCGATATGCCCACATGGATGCGCGTTGAGGCCGAGCGTGCGGTCAGCCGCACCTTGGGTGGGAGTTGCTCTGTGCCGCTGGCGGCTCATGCTCAGTGGGTGGACTCCACCCATCCAGTCCTGCAAGTCAGTGCAGCGTGGGGCGACGTCAGTGGACGCAAGGGGTTGATTCAAGCCACGGCAACCGAGCCAGTGGCCGGGCTGGCAGACGCCAATGCACTGGGGTGTCAGGTGGCTCGGCAGTTGATGGCGCAGGGCGCGGAGATCCACCGCGCTTGATTGCGCTGGGAGTGCCAGGGTGAGTGCACCTCGAACCGTGGTCATCACCCGTGAGCGCATCGATGCCCTGCGGTGGGTTGAACCTTTGCAGGCAGCGGGTCATGAGGTGCTGAGGGTGCCTTGGCTGGACCTCATTGACCTGCCGGATGCCGATGTCCTTGCGCCCTCGCTCCCGTGGGAAAAATACCATGCGGTCCTGTGCGTGAGCGCCAAAGCGGCGCGGGTGTTGGGCCGCCCGTCACTGGGTTGGGGGGCTGCGCTGATCGATCTGTGGGCACAAGGGGCTGGCCCTCGCGTCTGGGCACCTGGACCTGGGACGATGAAGCAACTGCTGGCCTTAGGCGTGCCTGCCCATTGCATTGATACACCGGACCCACAAGCCGCACAGTTTGATTCAGAGCATCTGTGGCAGGCGGTGGCGTCTCAGGTGCATTCTGGCGCTGAGGTGTTGATTGTTCGGGGTGATGGCGCCGATGCCAATCCCGATCCGAACCGTCCATCAGACGCCGCCTCCAGTGGCAGAGATGTGATTCGAGAGCGATGTGAGGCCCTGGGTGCTCATGTGGGTGAATGCGTGGTGTACCGCCGCGGTGTCCCCGTTTGGTCGCCTCGGGAGTTGGCGGATTGGCAACGCGCCTTGGCGATGCCAGAGGCTGTTTGGCTCGCCAGCAGTTCGACCGCTCTGCACGTCGGACAGGACTTGGCGCTTCAACATGGCCAGAAGCCAGACTGGTGTCACTCCCGCACGGTGTTGGCCACTCACCCGCGAATCCAAGCGACGGCGTTGGACATCGGTTGGGGGCAGGTGGCTTTGAGCCGCCCGGACCACGCCTCTGTGTTGGCCTTTTTGCAGGCCAATCGAGCGCGCTGATGGGATGCGTCAGGGCCCACGCCAGTGGGTCTGCGCTTCTCTACAATGGGGCATCAGTTGGAGAAACCCCATGTCGAGTGCCCACCCCGATTCATCCCTGTCACCCGAGCGCGCAGACGCGTCACCTGAAGTGACGAAAGCGCCTGAGGCCGTTGCCCCGGAAACGGGTGCGCGAGCAGCGCCATCTTCGGAGCGTTCGGCACCGGTGGCTGAATCGGCTGAGAAAGGCGTCTGGGCCTTATTGGTCAGTGTGGGGCTGGCCCTGTTGGCGGCGGCGGCGCTCGCTTTGGCCGCTTCTGCCTGGCTGCGCCTGAATGGTTTGCAGGAAGACTGGGGCCGAAAAGTCGCCGATGTGGGGCAACAGCAGCGCTTGGATGCCCAAGCCATTCAAGACTTGCAATCACAAGCCCGAGAGCTGCAAGCCCTGTCCCGAGCACAAGAGGCCCGGGTGGCAGAGTTATCTGCCCAGCGTCTCCAGTTGGAAAATGTGGTCAAGCAATTGACGCAGACCCAAGACCAGTCTCTGGCGCAGGACATTGAATCGTCGATTCGGATGTCGATCATGCAGTCCGAAATGGTGGGCCATGTGCGGCCCATGGTTGCCGCGCTGCAGAGTGCGCTCGATCGGGTCGCCCGGAGTGATCAAATCCGCACGGGCGCGCTCCAAGTGGCTTTGCAAGAGGATTTAAAAACCATTCAGCAAGCCCACGTTGCTGATGTCCCGTTGGTGCTGAAAAAGCTGTCGGATGTGGTGCAGGCCGTCGCTGTCATGCCGCTTGGTGTGGCGCCTCCAAGCCTGGCGCAAGCCCCCACTGAGTCGGCGCAGCCCCGTTGGGAGTGGGCCAAACTCTGGGACGTCTCTGAATGGCGACATGTGGGCTCTGCGATTCAAGAAGCGTTGGTCGGGGTATTGCGCATTCAGCAAGCGCCGCAAGCCTCGGCGTTGACGTTGAAGCCTGATCAGGCGCAGTTTTTGAGCCCGCAGCTGCAACTGCGTCTGCTTGCGGTGCGCATTTCAGTGTTGAACGGTCGAGTCGAATTGGCACGCCAAGAGCTGGACTTGGTGATCAGTGGCATCAATCAATTTGCGCAGTTGGAGCAAGCCACGGTCCAACAAACCCTTGGTGAGTTGAGTGCGGTCAAAGAGGCCTTGGATCAAATG